>NZ_BAAAMJ010000003.1:0-5103 GCF_039529215.1 Streptomyces sodiiphilus
CCGGCCCTGCCAGGGCGCCCGCCCGGGGCGGCGGCACACCGGGGTGGGGGCGGGGCTGGGCGGGCGGGGGCGGGAGGTGCATGATCGGGTTGATCACCACTCGCGTCGGCGGAAGGAAATTGCCGTGGATCTGGGACTGTCAGGGCGGGTCTACATCGTCACCGGGGGCAGCAAGGGACTGGGGTTCGCCACTGCGGCGGCGCTGACGGCGGACGGGGCGCGGGTGGTGCTGGCCTCCCGCGGCGCCGGCGGCGTGGCGGCGGCGGTGGAGCGGCTGGGCGGCCCGTCGGTGGCCGTCGGGATCGCGGCGGACCTCGCCGACCCCGCGACCCCCGGGCTGCTGGCCGCCACCGCGCGGGACAGCTTCGGGCGGCTGGACGGCGCCCTGGTCTCGGTGGGCGGCCCGCCCCCGGGCACCGCTGCGGGGGTCGGTGACGAGCAGTGGCGCGAGGCGTTCGAGAGTGTCTTCCTCGGTGCGGTCCGGGCGGTGCGGGTCTTCGCCGGGGAGCTTCCCGACGGCGGTGCGATCGGCATGGTGCTGTCGTCCTCGGTGCGCTCGCCGATCACCGGGCTGGGCATCTCCAACGGGCTGCGGCCCGGGCTGGCCATGGTGGCCAAGGACATGGCGGACGAGTTCGGGCCGCGCGGGGTGCGGATCGTCGGCCTGCTGCCGGGCCGGGTCTCCACCGACCGGATGCGGCAGCTGGACGCGGCGAACCCGGCCGCGCGCGAGCAGGCGCTGGCCGGGATCCCGCTGGGCCGCTACGGCGAGCCGGAGGAGTTCGGCAAGGTCGCGGCGTTCCTGCTGTCGCCGGCCGCCGGATACGTCACGGGTTCGCTGGTGGCCGTGGACGGGGGCGCGCTGCGCGCCCTGTGAGCGGCAGCACGGGTGGTGCGGCCGGCCCCGGGGGTCAGCGGAAGAAGGCGATGCCGTCGTCCGGGAGGTCCTTGAGGTCGGCGACCCACTCCTTGGGGTCGACCACCTTCTTCAGGTGGGCCGACATGTAGGGCCGCAGCGGGACCTGGGGGGTGGACTTCTCGCCGACCCACATCAGGTCGCTGTTGACGTAGCCGTAGAGGCGCTTGCCTCCCGAGTACGGGCCGGCCGAGGCGGTGCGGGCGACGGCGTCGGTGACCAGGTCGATCTGCGGCTTGCCCTCGGCCAGTTCGCCGTACCAGATCTCCACCACACCTCGGTCGCGGACCATGACGGCCTCGACCTTGCGCTCCTTGACCCGCCAGTAGCCGCGCTCGGACTCCAGCGGCCGGACCCGCTTGCCCTCGTCGTCCAGCTGCCAGGTGCGCGAGGTGTACTCCAGGAAGTCCCTGCCGTCGTGCGCGAAGACGGCCTCCTGGCCGAAGTTGCACTTCTCCTCACCGGGGAAGTCCGCCACTCCGGCGCCCTGCCAGGTGCCGAGGAGGAAGACCAGGGGTACCAGGTCCGGGTGGAGGTCCGACGGGATCTCGATCATGGAAAGTTAGCCGGTCTTTCGGTGGGGAACACAAGGAGAGGTCGTCAGCGCTGGCCCTGGTAGAGCTTCTTCACCACCAGGCCGGTGAAGGCGGCGGTGCCGACGCCGACCAGAATCATCAGGGTAATGAAAAATGCCTCAAGCACGGGAGCGCTCCTTGAGCGGCAGGGACGGTAGCGGCCGGGGCCGAGTCTAGTCGGCCCCGGTTCGGGCAGCGATGTGAGGTAGGCCGCCCGGTTCCCGGCCGTCCCGGCGGGGAACCGGCGGAGGTGTGATCACCGTTACTGAACGCGAAATCCGATCCCTGCGTCTAACCGCGTGGAAAGGGTGTGATCATGAGTTGTCCGAACTGTGGTGGAGCAATGCGCCAGGGGCCTTCCGGCGACTGGCTCTGCGCCAACTGCGGCGCGTCCAGGTGACCGGAAGCGGGTCCTGCGGCCGCCCGGCTACGGTGGTCCCATGGCTCAGAAGCTGGTGATCAAGGTGACGGCGGGGGCCGATGCCCCCGAGCGGTGTTCCCAGGCCTTCACGGTCGCGGCGGTCGCCGCCGCGAGCGGCGTGGAGGTGTCCCTGTGGCTCACCGGGGAATCGGCGTGGTTCGCGCTTCCCGGGAAGGCGGCGGAGTTCACCCTGCCGCACGCCGCACCGCTGCCGGAGCTGATGGAAGCCGTGTCGGCTTCCGGCGGTATCACCTTGTGCTCGCAGTGCGCGGCACGCCGGAGCATCGGCGAGGAGGATGTCCTCGACGGTGTGCGGATCGCGGGCGCCCAGGTCTTCGTGAGCGAGATCATGGCCGACGGCACACAGGCACTCGTCTACTGAACGGGAGCGCGGCGGACGGGGGGAAGCACCGCCGCCGGACGGGGCACGAGCCCCGGTGAACGACCGGCCTCGCCCCCGGACCCCCCGCACGAGGGGTCCGGGGGCGAGGCTGTGCCGTGGGCCGGCCGTGCGCCTCAGACCGCGATGGTGACCTCGGACAGGCCGCCGCGCCGGGCGACCACCTTCCGGTCCGCGGTGCCGCCCGGGACCAGGGCGCGCAGCGTCCAGGTGCCCTCGGCGGCGTAGAAGCGGAACTGGCCGGTCGCGGAGGTGGGGACCTCCGCGGTGAACTCACCGGTGCTGTCCAGCAGCCGGACGTAGCCGGTCACCGGCTCGCCGCCGCGGGTCACCGACCCCTGGATGGTGGTCTCGCCGGGCTTGGCGGTGGCGGCGTCCGGGCCGCCGGGCTGTGCTCCGCACATGGGGATCTCCTCGTGTCGGTGGGCTGGGGGCCGGGACTACTTGGCCGGGCCGGTCTCGACGGGGACGCCGACGAGCGAGCCGTACTCCGTCCAGGAGCCGTCGTAGTTCTTGACGTTCTGCTGGCCGAGGAGCTCGTGCAGCACGAACCAGGTGTGCGCGGAGCGCTCACCGATGCGGCAGTAGGCGATGGTGTCCTTGCCCAGGTCCACGCCCTCCTGCTGGTACAGCTCGGTCAGCTCGTCGTCGGAGCGGAACGTGCCGTCGTCGTTGGCCGCCTTGGACCAGGGGATGTTGCGGGCGCTGGGCACGTGGCCGGCCACCTGCGACTGCTCCTGCGGGAGGTGGGCGGGAGCCAGCAGCTTGCCGGTGAACTCGTCGGGGGAGCGCACGTCCACCAGGTTGAGCTTGCCGATCGCGGCCACCACGTCGTCGCGGAAGGCCCGGATGGAGGTGTCCTGCGGCTGGGCGCGGTACTCGGTGGCCTCGCGCTGCGGCACCTCGCTCACCAGCTCGCGGGCGTCGAGCTCCCACTTCTTGCGGCCGCCGTCCAGCAGCCGGACGTCGTTGTGGCCGTAGAGCTTGAAGTACCAGTAGGCGTAGGCCGCGAACCAGTTGTTGTTGCCGCCGTAGAGGACCACGGTGTGGTCGTTGGCGATGCCCCGCTCGGACAGCAGCTTCTCGAAGCCGGCCTGGTCGACGAAGTCGCGGCGGACCGGGTCCTGCAGGTCCTGCTTCCAGTCGATGCGGACGGCGTTGCGGATGTGGTTCTTCTCGTAGGCCGAGGTGTCCTCGTCGACCTCCACGATCACGACCTGCGGGTCGTCGATGTGGCCCTGGACCCAGTCGGCGTCGACGAGGACGTCACTGCGGCTCATGCTGTTCTCCTTCACGGTGGTGGGCATCGTTCTGCGGGCGTCTTGCGGGCGGGGCGGGACGGCAGCGCACACGGCTGCGGCGCGGTTCGCTGCGCGCGGAGCGGAGAGGGGGCGCCGTCAGGCGGCGGGGCGACAGAGCATGGCGGCGACACGGCACAGATCGACTGCCCGTCGCTTGGTGAGGCCCCCGTGCGGAGAACCGGCCGCCTGTCGCATCATGCCGCGATCGTACGGAGGGAGCGGCGGTGCTGTCACCGGCATTCCGCCATCCGGGACGGAGGAGTCCACATGTCGGGACGTGAGGGCCCTCGGAAGGGCTCGGCGGGCTCCGTGCGGCGCGGGGGCGCCGCACGGAGTGTGCGGATGGAAGGCGGTGTCTCGCCCACTGGACGGGCGGCGTGGTTCGCTCCGGGGCGGTCCGGCCGGCCGGGCCTCAGCCGGTCAGTGAGACGCCGGAGCCGGTGACGCCCAGCCGGACGCCGTCCTCGCCGGCCGACACGTCCTTCAGTTCCAGTCCGGAGGGGAGCCCGGTCAGCTCGCGGTCGATGTCGAGCATCCGGTTGAGGTACTCCTCGATGTCCACGCCCGGCACCGAGGGCAGCTCGGGCAGCTCGATGACGCGCACCTGGAGGGTGTTGCCCTCCAGGGTGAGGTCCGCGGGAACGCTGCGCTCCAGGGAGATCCCGGCCACGCTGATCCGCAGGGTGACGTCGATCCGGCCGTCGCCCCCGTAGGCGATGCCGGTGACGCGGTCGTCATTGATGATCTTCGTGGCCTCGGAGTAGTCCAGTACCGCTCCGCCGCCGACCTCCCTCGCGACCGCCCGGGAGTAGCCGTCCCCCAGGTCCACGTCGCGCAGGTCCAGGGCGAACTCGCGGACGGTCGCGGTCTCCCCGTCCACGGTCAGGCGGTAGTCCTCCAGACGCAGCTCGACGTGGTCCAGCGAGCCGCCGGCCAGCTGGGTGAGGAAGGGGAAACCGTTGACGGACACCTCGGGCTCGCGCTCCAGCCCCAGACCGCTGCGCGCCTTGGAGGCCACCTCGCCCTCCGCGAGGCGCACCGCCACCCGGTCGGCCGCCACGAACAGGCCCCCCAGGACGATGAGCAGGATCAGTCCTATTCGCAGTGCGCGCATCGGGTTCGGTCCCCCTGGTGTCGTCGGTTCGGGCGAGCCTAACCCGGCCGCCCGCTTCCGGGCGGCGGCGGCCGGGGCCTCGCAGCAGGGCCGTTACACGCCGCTCACCCGGCGAAGCGGGCCACCACGTACACCGCGGGAGCCGCGGCGGTCAGCGGCAGCGCGACGCCCGCGGTGAAGTGCACGAACCGGGAGGGGAAGTCGTAGGCGGCGGTGCGCAGCCCGATCAGCGCGCAGCCGCCCGCGAGTACGCCCAGCAGCGCCGCCTGACCCGTCTCCAGACCGGCCGCCTGACCGGCCGCGGTGCCGGCCCCGGCCGCCGCCAGCCAGGCGGCCGCCGGCGAGAGCCAGGGGACGGGCAGCAGCGCGCGGACCA
>NZ_BAAAMJ010000003.1:5148-75863 GCF_039529215.1 Streptomyces sodiiphilus
CGGCCGCCGCCGCCGTCACGGCCTCGGCGGATTCGGCCGCCGCGGCCAGGAAGCCCGCCGCGAGGACGGTGAGCAGCGTCGCCGCGGCCGTCGCGGTCAGCGAGTCCATCCGCTCCGGACCCGGCTCGTGGTGGCGCAGCTGGAGTATCACCACCAGCAGGAACCACACCCCCAGCGTGCCCAGCACGGCCGCCGGTGCCGCGTCGCGCGGAGCCAGCAGCACGGCGGCGTCCGCCGTGAGGCCGGCGGCGAAGGCCAGTGCGATGCCCTGACGGGCCGGCCACATGCCGTTCAGCCGGAACCAGCCGGCCGCGGTCAGCACCTGGAGCAGCACCAGGCCCGGCAGCAGGGCGGGGCGGCCCAGCGGTGCGAGGGCGAGCAGCCCGGCCAGCGCGGCGGTCAGCAGCGCCGGCTGCAGCCCGGGCATGATGATCGGGGAGGGCGCCGCACGCCGTCCCTGCGCCGTCCGGCTCATCGCGCGCCCCCCGCGAACGGGGGAAGCACCTCGACGGTGCCGCCCTCGGTCAGCGGCACCTCGGAGTGGCTCCGGGAGCCCACCTGCGCGCCGTTCACCAGAAAGGAGCAGCGCCGCAGGACCTGGTCGAAGCCGGGCCTGTCGGCGTGCCGGGTGCGGGCCGCGTCGAGGGCCCCGGCGAGCGTGCCGGCCTCGTACTTCTCCTCCGCCGTCCCCGCGGCGGCCTTGGCCGCCGCCCAGTAGCGGATGGTGCCGCTCGCCATCGGTCTCCTCCCGGCTGTGAACCCTTGCCGCCCCATGATGCCCTTCCCCCGGGCGGGCCGAGGGGGCGCGGTGCCGTGCGTCCTGGAGTGTGACGAATGTCCCGGGCCGGTGGTCCCGTTCTCCTGCGCACCGGTGGCCGGGTCGGCTATGCTCGCCGGAAGTAAGGATCCGGGCGCTGACGCCATCCCGGGTCCTTTCGCGCTTTCAGGGCAGAGCCGCTCGATCCGTCCCGCCAGGACTGAGGAAGGAACGCCCAGTACATGAGTTCCCTGCTGCTTCTCACCAACGCCCTCCAGCCCTCCGCCCACGTACTGCCGGCCCTCGAGCTCCTCCTGCACCAGGTGCGGGTCGCGCCCGCCGAAGGGCCCGCCCTGGTCGACGCTCCCAGCGCCGACGTCATCCTCATCGACGGCCGCAAGGACCTGCCGCAGATCCGCTCGCTGTGCCAGCTGCTGCGCTCCACGGGGCCCGGCTGCCCGCTGGTGCTCATCGTCACCGAGGGCGGGCTCGCCGCCGTCACCGCCGAGTGGGGTGTGGACGACGTGGTGCTGGACACCGCCGGTCCCGCCGAGGTCGAGGCCCGGCTGCGGCTGGCCACCGGCCGCAGCCAGCTCACCGCGGACGACAGCCCGATGGAGATCCGCAACGGCGACCTGTCCGTCGACGAGGCGACCTACAGCGCCCGTCTCAAGGGCCGGGTGCTCGACCTGACCTTCAAGGAGTTCGAACTGCTGAAGTACCTGGCACAGCACCCGGGCCGGGTCTTCACCCGGGCCCAGCTGCTCCAGGAGGTGTGGGGCTACGACTACTTCGGCGGCACCCGCACGGTGGACGTGCACGTGCGGCGGCTGCGGGCCAAGCTCGGCCCGGAGCACGAGTCGCTCATCGGCACCGTGCGGAACGTCGGCTACCGCTTCGTGATCCCGGAGAAGGAGAAGCCGGAGGACGAGCAGGCGCGGGCCGTCACCCGGGAGGCCGAGCAGGTCGTGAAGCAGGCCGCACGGCGCGCGTAGAGGGCTGCGCGCGTAGACTCCCGCCGTGGCCAAAGTGACGCGGGACGATGTGGCGCGGCTGGCGGGTACGTCGACCGCCGTGGTCAGCTACGTCGTCAACAACGGGCCGCGGCCGGTCGCGGCCGCCACCCGGGAGCGGGTGCTGGCGGCGATCAAGGAGCTGGGCTACCGGCCCGACCGGGTCGCGCAGGCGATGGCCTCGCAGCGCACCGATCTGATAGGCCTGATCGTCCCCGACGCCCGGCAGCCGTTCTTCGCCGAGATGGCGCACGCGGTGGAGCAGGCCGCCGCCGGGCGAGGGAAGATGGTGCTGGTCGGCAACTCCGACTACCTGGACGAGCGCGAGGTCCACTACCTGCGGGCCTTCCTGGGTATGCGGGTCTCCGGGCTCATCCTGATCAGCCAGGGCCCCAGCGTGCACGCGGCGGCGGAGATCGACGCCTGGGACGCCCGGGTCGTCCTGCTGCACCGGCGCCCGGAGGCGATCGACGACGTGGCGGTGGCGCTCGACGACGTCGGCGGCGCACGGCTGGCCACCCGCCACCTGCTGGACCACGGCTGCGCCTACGTGGCCTGTCTCGGCGGGGTGGAGAGCACCCCGGTCTCCGGCGACCCCGTCGCCGACCACGTCACCGGCTGGCGGCTGGCCATGGACGAGGCCGGGCTCGACACCCGCGGCCGGCTCTTCCAGGCCCCCTACAACCGCTACGACGCCTACCGGGTGGCGCTGGACCTGCTGGCCGGCCCCGACCGCCCGCCGGCCCTGCTGTGCACCACCGACGACCAGGCCATCGGCGTGCTGCGCGCGGCCCGCGAGCTGCGCATCGACGTACCCGGCGAGCTGGCGGTGGCCGGTTTCGACGACGTCAAGGAAGCCGCCCTCACCGACCCGCCGCTGACCACCGTCGGTTCCGACCGCGAGGCGATGGCCGAGGCGGCGGTCCGGCTGGCGCTGGGAGACGGTCCGGACAACGGCGGCGACCGCGTCCACCAGTTCCCCGTGACCCTCCGCGTCCGCCGCTCCTGCGGCTGCGCGGGCTGAGCGGCACTCCCGCCCGGCGGCGTTCCCGCTCGGGGCACCCTTGATCCCGGCCCGACGGGGTACGCGCCCCGGTCCGTGATGGGCCGCCGGGGTGACACCGGCCGACGCTCCCGGCAGCCGGGCACCGGAACGGCGCTCTCGCGGTCGAATGGGACGACCAACGAGACGTCACGGCCCGGGCCCGCCCCGCGGCCGCGGGTGGAGGCAGCCGGCAGTGAGAATCGCTTTCCTGGTCCACGACATGTACGGGATCGGCGGGACCGTCCGTGCCACCGCCAATCTCGCCGCCGGACTGGTCGCGCTGCCGGAGGTGGAGGACGTGGAGATCGTCAGCGTCCACCGCAAGCGGGACCTCCCGCAGATCGGGCTCGACCCCCGCGTCCGGCTGGTGCCGCTGATCGACGCCCGCCGCCGCGGCTGGCGCTACCGCAATCCGCTGGGCGCGCTGCCCAGCCGGATGTTCCACGACCCGGGTCCGGCCAACAGCCCGCTGCCGCCCAGCCTGCTGGCCGACCGCCGGGTCGCCGCCTATCTGCGGCGCACCCGGGCCGATGTGGTCATCGCCACCCGTCCGCTCCTGGTGGGCCATCTGGCGGCGCACGGCCGGGGTCGCGGCTACCTGCGCATCGGGCAGGAGCACCGCACCCTGGACTCGCACAACCCCGAGCTGCGCCGCGAGTGCCTGGCGGCGGCCGGACAACTGGACGCCTATCTCACCGTGTCCGAGGCGGACGCGGAGCAGTGGCGGGCCGGGCTGCCGCCCGGTTCCCGGGCGCGGGTGCTGTGCGTGCCCAACAGCGTCCCGGCCCCGGAGGTCACCCCCTCGCGCGGGGACTCCCGCACCGTCGTGGCGGCCGGGCGGTTCATCCCCATCAAGCGCTACGACCGGCTGATCGACGCCTTCGCCCGGGTCGCCGCCGAGCGGCCCGGCTGGCAGCTTCGGATCTACGGCCGGGGACGCAAGGAGGGCCGGCTGCGCCGCCGCATCAACGAACTGGGGCTGCACGACCGGGTCCGGCTGATGGGCGCCGTCTCGCCGATCGAGACCGAGTGGGCCAAGGGCGCGGTGGCCGCGGTCTCCTCCGACGGGGAGTCCTTCGGGCTGACCATCGTGGAGGCCATGCGCTGCGGCGTGCCGGTGGTCTCCACCGACTGCCCCTACGGCCCGGGGGAGATCATCACGCACGGGCACGACGGCCTGCTGGTGCCGCTGGAGGGCGGCAGCGACGCGTTCGCCGAGGCCCTGATCAGCCTGATCGACGACCCCCGGCGGCGCCGGGAGATGGGCAGGGCCGGGCTGAAGAGCGGTGCGGCATACGACCCGGAGCGCATCGCGGCCCGCTACACGGAGCTGGTGCGGGAGCTGGCGGCGCGGCCGCTGCCCGGCGCGGCGGAGCCCGGGAGCGGCGAGCGGCCCGACAGCGGCCGGCGGTCCGACGGCGGGAAGCGGCCGCGAAGGCGCCCCTGGCGGCCGCGGCCCGCGGCCCCGGCCCCGGTCTCCGCGCCGGCCGGCGGGTCCGACGGCGGGCCGGTGCCCGCGCGGTGCGAGATCGCCGAGGACGGTGCGCTCACGGTGTCCTTCGCCCCCGACGCGCTGCCCGCCGGGGAGCTGGACCTGGTCCTGGCCCGGCGCGGCGGTTCCCCGGGCGGCCGGGTACGGCTGCCGCTGCCGCGGGGGACCGCCGGGGACGGCAGGCGGGTGACGGCCGCCCTGCCCCGCACGGCCGGGGCGCTGCCCGAGGGCCGCTGGGACTGCCTGCTGGCACCGCGCGGCAGCGACGGCTCCGGGCGCCCGGTGGTCGCGGAACTCGTGCAGACCGCCGCCCTGCTGTCCCTGCCGCCCGCGGTGGACGGCGACGGCGTCGCCGGCTGGATCCCCTACACGACCGCCGACGGGCGGCTGGCGGTGCGCAGCTGGCTGCGTCCCGCCCACGCGGAGGTCGAAGAGGTGGTGACCGGCGAGGAGTCGGTGACGGTGAGCGCCGTCCTGTTCCGGCCGCCGGGCGGGGAAGCGGGGGCCGGCGAGGCAGTGGGCGGGGAGGCGCGGGTGACCGCGTCCGGCACCGGGCTGCGGGTGCCGGTGCGGGCGCTGCCCGGGGGGCGGTTCGAGTTCACCCTCGGCTACCGTGAGGCGCTGGAGCACCGAGCCGGGGGGCCGCAGGTGTGGGAGCTCGCGCTGAGTACGGAGCCCGGGGCCCGGCCGGTGCCGCTGGGGCGGATCACCGGGGACATCCCCGACCGCCGTCGCACCGACCGCTACCCGGCCGCCGTCCTGCCCCACCCGGAGTGGGGCCCCACCCGGCTGCGCCCGGTGTTCACCGTCCACAACGCGCTGGCGCTCGCCGCCACGGACGTTCCGCCGTCCTGACCGCGGGTGGGCCGGCCGGTGTTCAGTCGGGGGCGAAACGGCGGGGCCCCGGGCCCCGCTCGCCGAGCACGTCCCCGGGGTTGGCCAGCCCGCAGGTGGACAGGGAGAGGCAGCCGCAGCCGATGCAGTCGGAAAGGTTGTCCCGCAGCTCGGTCAGCTGCCGGATGCGCTCGTCGAGCTCCGCCCGCCAGCCGGCGGAGACGCGGGCCCAGTCGCTCCGGTCGGGGGTGCGTCCCTCAGGGAGCCGGCCCAGCGCCTCGCGGATCGCCGCCAGTGAGATGCCCAGGTTCTGCGAGACGCGGATGAACGCGACCCGCCGCAGGGTGTCCCGGCCGTAGCGGCGCTGGTTGCCGGAGGTCCGGCGGCTGTGGATCAGCCCCTGCTGCTCGTAGAAGCGCAGGGCGGACGTGGCGCAGCCGCTGCGCTCGGCCAGCTGGCCGATGGTGAGTTCCTTCGCGATCCTGCCGGGCATGACCGCAACCCTAGCTTGACCTCAAGCCGTGTTGAAGTTCAAGAATCCCTCTGTAGCCCTGAACGGCAACCGAGTCGAGGAGTTCTCATGGACGCGCACGCGAGCACGGCGCCGGACGGACCGCCCGGGATCGCGGTCATCACCGGCAGCACCCGCGAGGGCCGGTTCGGCCCCAGGGTCGCCGGCTGGCTGCTGGAGGAGGCCGCCCGTCACGGGGGGATGCGCACCGATCCGGTCGATCTGGCGGAGGCCGGGCTGCCCGCCCACCTGCCCGGGTACGGCACGCCGGAGCTGCCTGCAGTGCGTGAACTGGGCGAACGGCTGGAGGCCGCCGACGGTTTCGTGGTGGTGACTCCGGAGTACAACCACAGCTTCCCCGGTTCGCTGAAGAACGCGATCGACCTGTACCGGGAGCAGTGGCGTGCGAAGCCCGTCGCCTTCGTGTCCTACGGCGGGATGAGCGGTGGCCTGCGGGCCGTGGAACAGCTGCGGCTGGTCTTCGCCGAACTGCACGCGGTGACCGTCCGGGACTGCGTCAGCCTGCACAACTCCTGGGCGCAGTTCCCCGAGGACGGTTCCGCCGGGCCGTCCGGGGACCGGGACGCGGCGGCCAAGACCATGTTCGACCAGCTGCTGTGGTGGGCGGAGGTGCTGCGCGAGGCCCGCGACCGCCGCCCCTACGCGGCCTGACCGGCCCGGTGACGGCGGCCGGTGGCGTGGCCGGCAGGGCTCCTGCCGGCCACGCCACCGGGGGTGTCACCGCAGGATCGTGATGCGGTCCGCCGGCGGGGCCGCGATCGGGCTCTCCGCGGACGAGACCGCCGCCAGGTACTCCGCGAGCACGTCCATGTCGTTGCCGCCGACCAGCGGGCTCGCGCCCTCGGCCAGGGTCGGGAAGCCGTCCCCGCCGCCGGCCAGGAAGGAGTTGACCGCCACCCGGTAGGTGGCCGCCGGGTCCAGCGGCTGACCGTTGACGGTCACCGACTCCGCCACGACACGGTCGGCCCCGGAGCGGGTGAGGTCCAGGGTCCAGGAGAAGCCCTCGGAGGGCTGCAGGATCTTCGGCACCGCCTCGTTGGCCCCGCTGACCTGCTCGCGCAGGACGGCCAGCAGCTGCTCACCGCTGAGGTCGATGAGGTGCACGGTGTTGGAGAACGGCTGCACCGTGAAGCCCTCCCCGTAGGTGACCACGCCGTCGCCCTCGTCGCCGGAGGCGGCGTAGGTGAGGTCGGCCCGGATGCCGCCGGGGTTCATCAGGGCGAGCGCGGCGGCGTCGTCGAGCTGCCGGGCGTGCGCGAGCTGTGCGTCGGCGATCAGGTTGCCCAGCGGGGACTCCAGGGTGCCGGCGCCGCGGCCCAGGATGTCCTCGGAGATCCAGCCGATGGGCCGGTTGGCCACCGGGGCGGCCAGCTCGCTCCAGAAGGTGACCAGCTCGGTCAGGTCGGTGGCCTTGCGGTGGTCGCGGTGCACGACGCGGTTGGTGCCCTCGACGGAGGCGCGCACGATGTCCTTGGTGCGCCGGTCGTACCGCATGTTCAGCTCGGTGAAGAGGGTGCCGTTGGCGGCGGCCGAGGTCACCAGGCGGTCGTTGCCCGCCGGGTCGGGGATGGTGCAGACGTACGGCTGGTGGGTGTGGCCGGTGATCAGCACGTCCACCGCGGCGTCGGTCCGCTCGGCGATGTCCACGACCGGTCCCGACAGCCCGCCGCCGTCGGCGTCGCAGTCGTGGTTGTAGGCCCGGGAGGCGGGATAGCCGCCCTCGTGGATCAGGGCGACGACGGCGTTGACGCCCTTGCGCCTGAGCTCCTTGGTGTACCGGTTGATGGTCTCGGCCTCGTCGAGGAACTCCAGGCCGCGGATGCCCTCCTCGGTGACGATGTTCGCCGTGCCCTCCAGGGTGACCCCGATGAAGCCGACCTTGGCGCCCTTGAGGTTCAGGACCGTGTAGGGGGCGAGGATCGGCTTGCCGGTTTCCTCGTGGACCACGTTGGCCGCCAGGAACGGGAAGTCGGCGCCCTCGAACTCGCGGCCCTCGACGTAGCAGCCGTCCTCCGGGTGGCAGCCGCCCTCCTGCTTGCGGATCAGCTCCCGCCAGCCCTCGTCGAACTCGTGGTTGCCGACGCCCACCACGTCCATGCCGAGCTGGTTGAGCGCCTCGATGGTCGGCTCGTCGTGGAACAGGCCGGAGATCAGCGGGGTTGCGCCGACCATGTCACCGGCCGCCACGGTCACCGTGCGCCGCTCGCCCTCGCGGGCCTCGCGCAGCGCGGTGGCGAGGTACTCGACGCCGCCCGCGTCGATGTCCTCCAGGGAGCCGTCCTCGTGCTCGTGAGTCACCCGTCCGGCCGAGCCGGAGGGGGGTTCCAGGGCGCCGTGGAAGTCGTTGATGGCCAGCAGCTGGAGATCCACGGTGTGGCCGTGGCCCGGCTTGCCGGCCGCCGGTGCGCCCGGCCTCTCCGGGGCGGCGTGCGCGGCGGGCAGGGCGGCGACGGCGAGGGCGCCCGCCACCGCGAGCGTGGCGGCGCCCGCGGTCATGCGGCGCATGCGTGATCGACGCGGGGGGGAAGCGTGCATGAAGTGTGAATCCCTCTCTGCGGTCAGGAAGATGGCATGACCATGTGCAAGCCCGCAGCTTACGGTTACGCGCGTAGCATGTCAGCGGGCGGGAGGTAAAGAGCACATTGCCGCAGGACATCGCACGCCCCGTAAAGTCGTCCCCATGACTGACGTCGTGGTGCTGGACGAGGTGACGTCGGCCCGGCTGCGGGCCACCCAGGAGCTGATCGACGCGGCGGCCCGCACGGACGGCCGCAGCGCGGTCTCCGAGCAGGGCAGACTGCTGCTGCGCGGCGGCCGCAGGGAAGGCGTCCGGCACCTGCTGCTGCACGAGCGGGGAGAGCTGGCCGGCTACGCCCTGCTCGACGGCACCGACCCGGTCGAGGCACCCGCCGCCGAGTTCGTCGTCCACCCCGGCCGGCGCGGCCGGGGACACGGCCGGACGCTGGGCGAGGCGCTGCTCGACGAATCCGGCCACCGGCTCCGCCTGTGGGCGCACGGCGGCCACCCGGCGGCCCGCCACCTGGCCCGGGTGCTGGGCCTGACCCTCTTCCGCGAGCTGCGGCAGCTGCGCCGCCCGCTGGAAGGGCTGCGGCTCGACGACCCCGCCCTGCCGCCCGGCGTCCGGGTGCGCACCTTCGTTCCCGGACAGGACGACGCCGCCTGGCTCGCGCTGAACGCCGCCGCCTTCGCCCACCACCCCGAACAGGGCTCACTCACCCAGCGCGACCTGGACGCCCGCAAGTCCGAGGCGTGGTTCGACCCGGCCGGATTCTTCCTCGCCGTGCGCCGCGACGACGCCGGCGGCGAGGAACTCCTCGGCTTCCACTGGACGAAGGTGCACGGCGCCGAAGGGCTCGGCGAGGTCTACGTACTCGGCGTCGGCCCGCGGGCCCAGGGGCTCGGCCTGGGCACCGCGCTGACCGCCATCGGCCTGCGCTACCTGCACCGCGACCGCGCACTGCCCACCGCCATGCTCTACGTGGACGCCGACAACGCGCCCGCGCTGCGGGTCTACGAACGCCTGGGCTTCCGCACCCACGAGACCGACCTGATGTACCGCACCGAGAACTGACGGCCCCCGCCCGCCGCTCCCGCCCCGCCGAAACGGTGACGGTGATCACCCACCCGTTCACACGCGCGACATGCCGCGTTATCCCCCGGGGCGGGAGAATGGGGGCATGAGCCAGGACGCGCAGAGCCCCCAGGAGGAGACCACCGGGACAGGCACGGCCGTCGGATCGATCGAGGCCTCCCGCCCCTACGCCCTGCCCGCCCCCGCCGGGACGGCGGACGGCGGAGCCGCGCCGGGGCCCGACGGAGCCCCGGCCGCCGCCGTCGACGAACGGCCGCGCGACCCCGAGCTGCCCGCCGACCGCTTCCTGGACCGCGAGCGCAGCTGGCTGGCCTTCAACGAACGCGTGCTGGAACTGGCCGAGGACCCGCTGACCCCGCTGCTGGAACGGGCGAACTTCCTCAATATCTTCTCGAAGAACCTGGACGAGTTCTTCATGGTGCGCGTCGCCGGGCTCAAGCGGCGCATCGCCACCGGCGTGGCCACCCGCGCCGCCTCCGGCCACCTGCCGCGCGAGGTCCTGGAGTCGATCCTGGTCCGCTCCCGCGAGCTGATGATCCGGCAGGCCGCCTGCTACCAGAAGACCGTCCTGCCGGAGCTGGCCGAGCACAACATCCACCTGGTGCGCTGGCCGGACCTCACCGAGGAGGAGCAGACCCGGCTGTTCTCCTTCTTCCGCCGGCGGATCTTCCCGGTGCTCACCCCGCTGGCCGTCGACCCGGCCCACCCCTTCCCCTACATATCCGGGCTGTCCCTCAACCTGGCCGTGGTCGTCCGCAACCCGGCCACCGGCCACAAGCACTTCGCGCGAGTGAAGGTCCCGCCCCTGCTGGCCCGGTTCCTGGAGGCGTCACCGCAGCGCTACGTGCCCGTCGAGGACGTCATCTCCGCCCACCTGGAGGACCTCTTCCCCGGCATGGAGGTCCTGGACCACCACATCTTCCGGGTCACCCGCAACGAGGACCTGGAGGTCGAGGAGGACGACGCGGAGAACCTGCTCCAGGCCCTGGAGAAGGAACTGCTGCGCCGCCGCTTCGGCCCGCCGGTCCGCCTGGAGGTCGAGAAGTCCATCGACCCCGAGGTCCACGAGCTGCTGCTGCGTGAACTGAAGATCAGCGAGGCCGAGGTCTACGCGCTGCCCGGCCCGCTGGACCTCACCGGGCTGGGCGCCATCGCCCGGCTGGACCGGCCCGAGCTCAAGTACCCGAAGTTCATCGCCGGCACCCACAGCGACCTCGCCGAGGTCGAGTCCGCCTCCGCGCCCGACATCTTCGCCGCCCTCCGCGAGCGCGACGTCCTGCTCCACCACCCCTACGACTCGTTCTCCACCTCCGTCCAGGCCTTCCTGGAACAGGCAGCCGCCGACCCGGACGTCCTGGCGATCAAGCAGACGCTCTACCGGACCTCCGGCGACTCCCCGATCGTCGACGCCCTCATCGACGCCGCCGAGTCCGGCAAGCAGGTGCTGGTACTCGTGGAGATCAAGGCCCGGTTCGACGAGCACGCCAACATCAAGTGGGCCCGCAAGCTGGAGGAGGCCGGCTGCCACGTCGTCTACGGCCTGGTCGGACTGAAGACCCACTGCAAGCTGTCGCTGGTGGTCCGCCAGGAGGGCGAGATCCTGCGCCGCTACGCCCACGTCGGCACCGGCAACTACCACCCCAAGACCGCCCGCCGCTACGAGGACCTCGGACTGCTCACCGCCGACCCGGAGGTGGGCGCCGACCTGTCCGACCTGTTCAACCGGCTCTCCGGCTACTCCCGGCGGGACAACTACCGGCGGCTGCTGGTCGCCCCGCGGTCGCTGCGCAACGGGATCATCGCGCGCATCCGCAAGGAGGTCGAGGCGCACCGGGCCGGCCGCCCCGCCGCCATCCGGATGAAGGTCAACTCCATTGTCGACGAGCAGGTCATCGACGCCCTCTACCGGGCGTCGCAGGCCGGTGTCCCGGTGGACATCTGGGTACGCGGCATCTGCGCGCTGCGCCCGGGAGTGCCCGGGCTCTCGGAGAACATCCGGGTCCGCAGCGTGCTGGGCCGGTTCCTGGAGCACTCCCGGTTCTACGCCTTCGGCACCGGGGCGGATGCCGAGGTCTGGCTGGGCAGCCCCGACCTGATGCACCGCAACCTGGACCGGCGGATCGAGGTGCTCGTGCGGGTCAACGACCCCGCCCACCGGTCGGCCCTCAGCCGGCTGCTGACCACCGGAACCTCCGACAGCACGTCCTCCTGGCACCTGGGACCGGACGGAGAATGGACCCGGCACTCCACCGACGAGGACGGCCGGCCGCTGCGCCACGTCCAGGAGATGCTGATCGAGGCGCGTACCAAGCGGAGGAAACGCCGTGGAACGGGAAACTGACCCGACAGACGCAGCCGTCCCGTCCCCGGCGGCCGGCCCGGTGCCCGTGCCGGCCGTCCGCGCGGCCGGGTGCGTGCTGTGGCGCCGCCCGACGGGCGCCGGGCCGGGCGGCAGCGGGGCCACGGGCGTGGAGGTGGCGGTGGTGCACCGCCCCAAGTACGACGACTGGTCGCACCCGAAGGGCAAGCTGAACGCCGGTGAGGACCCGGCCGCCGCGGCCGTCCGCGAGGTGCGCGAGGAAACCGGCATGGAGTGCGTGCTGGGCGCGCCGCTGCCCGTCACCCGCTACCTGACCGAGACGGGCGGCCCGAAGGAGGTCAGCTACTGGACGGCCGAGGCCGTCACCGGCGCCTTCGAGCCGAACGACGAGATAGACCTGCTGCACTGGCTCCCGCCGGGGCAGGCCCGGGACCGGCTCAGCCACCCCGCCGACCGCGACCTGTTGGACCGCGCCCTGGCCACCCTCACCCCCCGCCCCGCCTGACCCGCCGGCCGGACCGGCCACCGGGCCCCCGCCGGGGTCAGCCGCGGGGAGCGACGGCGTGCCAGTGGACGGTGATCTCGCCCTGCCGCCAGCGGCGCGGGCCGTCGGCCAGCGGCCAGTCGCCGGCCACCGAGCCCGCCGTACGGATCCAGCGCTGCCGCGCCCCCAGGGCGCCGTAGGGCGCGGCGGCCGCCCAGGCGCGGTCCAGGTCGCGCAGGAAGGCGTGCACCGGCTCGCCGGGCACATTGCGGTGGATCAGCGCCTTCGGCAGTCGTTCGGCCAGGTCGGAGGGGGTGTTCAGGCCGGCCAGCCGGGCCGCGAGGGTGAGCGTGCGCGGCCCCGTGGCGTCCAGCGCCACCCACGCGTGGCGCCGGCCCGCCTCGTCGCAGGTGCCCTCCACCAGCAGACCGCCCGGTGCCAGGCGGGAGCACAGCCGCTCCCAGGCACCGGCCACTTCGCCCTCGTCGTACTGGCGCAGCACGTTGGCGGCGCGGATCAGCAGCGGGCTCCCGGCACCGGCCGGCACCGGCACCTCGAAGCCGCCGCGCAGGAAGACCAGCCCCTCGCCGGCGTACGGCGCCGCCGCGGCCACCCGCGCCGGGTCGATCTCCACCCCGGCCACCGTCACGTCGGCCCGCACCCGGCGCAGCCGGTCCCGCAGCTCGACCGACGTCCACGGCGCCGCGCCGTACCCCAGGTCGACGGCGAGCGGGGGTCCGTCGGCCCGGCGCAGTGCGGCCCCGTGGGTGTGGGCGATCCAGCGGTCCATGCGCCGCAGCCGGTTCGGTCCGGTCGTGCCGCGGGTGGGCGTTCCCTCGGGGCGCCCCGGCGGGCGGGCGGGTCGGGCGACGGGCATGCCCCGACCCTACGGCCGCCTCCCGGCGTGCCCAACCGGTCACGATTTGGCAAAGTGGGAAGACGCGGCACGGGCGGACCGTTCACCCGCCTGGAGCAGACTCCGAACACGCTGCCGTCAGGAGGCCACGTGCCGAACATCTCCCGGCTCACCGCCCGGCATCACCGACTGCCGTCGGCCCGGCCGAGACGGGTCGCGATGCTCAGCGTGCACACCTCTCCGCTGCACCAGCCGGGCACCGGGGACGCCGGCGGCATGAATGTCTACATCGTGGAGCTGGCCCGGCAGCTGGCCGAGCTGGGCACCGAGGTGGAGATCTTCACCCGGGCCACGGCCGGAGCCCGGGAGCCGGTGGTCGAGCTGGCCCCCGGAGTGCTGGTGCGGCACGTGGACGCCGGCCCGTACGAAGGGCTGAGCAAGGAGGAGCTCCCCGCCCAGCTGTGTGCCTTCACGCACGGGGTGATGCAGGCCTGGGCGGAACAGCGCCCCGGCTACTACGACCTGGTGCACTCGCACTACTGGCTGTCCGGGCATGTCGGCTGGCTCGCCGCCCAGCGCTGGGGCGTGCCGCTGGTGCACGCCATGCACACCATGGCCAAGGTGAAGAACGCCTCGCTGGCGACCGGGGACACCCCCGAGCCGCAGGCCAGGATCATCGGCGAGACGCAGGTGGTGGAGGCGGCGGACCGGCTGATCGCCAACACCGACGACGAGGCGGCCCAGCTGGTCCGCTTCTACGACGCCGACCCGGCGCGGACCGCCGTGGTCCATCCGGGGGTGAACCTGGAGCGGTTCTCGCCCGGTGACGGCCGGGCCGCCGCCCGCGCGCGGCTCGGCCTGCCGCAGGACGCGGTGATCCCGCTGTTCGCCGGCCGGATACAGCCGCTGAAGGCCCCCGACATCCTGCTGTACGCGGTGCGCGAGCTGCTGGACCGAGAACCGGCGCTGCGCGGCCGGCTGGTGGTGCCGGTGGTCGGCGGGCCGAGCGGGAGCGGACTGGCCCGGCCCGAGCGGCTCCACAAGCTCGCGGCCCGGCTGGGCATCGGCGACCTGGTGCTCTTCCGGCCACCGGTCTCGCAGGCCGCGCTGGCCGACTGGTACCGGGCCGCCTCCGTGCTGGTGATGCCGTCCTACAGCGAGTCCTTCGGGCTGGTGGCGATCGAGGCCCAGGCGTCCGGGACTCCGGTGATCGCCGCGGCGGTCGGCGGGCTGCCGGTCGCGGTGCGCCACGAGGAGACGGGCTTCCTGATCGACGGTCACGACCCGGCCGACTACGCCTCGGCGCTGCGCCGTTTCGCCGAGCACCCCCGGCTCGCGGACCGGATGGGCGAGGCCGCCGCCCGGCACGCCCGCCGGTTCGGCTGGGACACGGCCGCGGCCGGGACGCTGGGGGTGTACGCGGACGCGATCGGGGAGCGTCGGTTCCGGTCCGGGGCGGCCGCTGGCCTACGCTCGGCGCATGGCTGATCCGCGGCAGGTCATCGAACAGACACTGGCATCGCTGTCCGAGGAGGACGAGAAGGTCCGTTGGGAGAGCCCCGGTGAGGGGCGGTACGTCGTCGAACTCCCGGGCACCAGGAAGCTGTCCACCACCTGCTCGCTCGTGGTGGGGGAGCACGCGCTGGCGGTGAGCGCCTTCGTGGTGCGCTGCCCGGACGAGAACCACGCCGCGGTGCACCGCTGGCTGCTGGAGCGCAACATCCGGCTGTACGGGGTGGCGTACGCCATCGACGGGCACGGGGACGTGTATCTGGCCGGGCGGCTGCCGCTGGCGGCTGTCACCCCCGAGACGCTGGACCGGATCCTGGGCACGGTGCTGGAGCAGGCCGACGGCGCCTTCAACACCCTGCTGGAGATGGGGTTCGCCACGGCGATCCGCAAGGAGTACGCGTGGCGCACCGAGCGCGGGGAGTCCACCCGCAATCTGGACGCCTTCTCCCACCTGACCAGGCCGGGCGGCGCGGTGAAGGAGTGAGCGGGCCCGCCGGTCCGCCCGGCGCCGGACCGCAAAGCGTTTCCGGACAGTGATTTAAAGGTTTCAAGTGTGTGTCCTCAGGGAAATTCCCGAGAGCGTTCTGGGAGCGCTCCCAATGACCGGAACCCCCCACAGCCGGAAATCGGAGGCACGCAGTGAACGAACACGCTCATCCCGCAGGGCCCGCCTGGACCATAAGGATCATGGCGCTGATGTCCGCCGTGATCATCGGTCTCATCCCCTGGGCGGACACCGCCGCGGCCCACGGATCGGTCGTCGACCCCGCGTCCCGCAACTACGGCTGCTGGCTGCGCTGGGGCAGCGACTTCCAGAACCCGGCCATGGCGCAGGAAGACCCCATGTGCTGGCAGGCCTGGCAGGACAACACCAACGCCATGTGGAACTGGAACGGTCTGTACCGCGACAACGTCGGCGGCAACCACCAGGCGGCGATCCCCGACGGCCGGCTGTGCAGCGCCGGTCACACCGAGAACGGGCGCTACCGGTCCATGGACACCCCCGGCGCCTGGCGGACGGCCGATGTGGGCAGCAACTTCACCGTCCACCTGCACGACCAGGCCATGCACGGCGCCGACTACCTGCGCGTCTACGTGACCAGGCAGGGCTACGACCCGCGGACCCAGGCGCTGCGCTGGAGCGACCTGGAGCTGGTGCGCGAGACCGGCCGCTACGCACCGGTCAACGACATCCGGGTGGACGTGAACGCGCCCGGCCGCAGCGGGCACCACGTGGTCTACACGATCTGGAAGGCCTCGCACGCGGACCAGACGTACTACCTGTGCAGTGACGTGAACTTCCGCTGAGCCGTCGCCGGGCCGGCAGGCGTGTGCGCCGGCGGGTCCCTCTCGCGGGGCCCGGCGGCGCACTCGCCCCGGCGGAAAGGGGCGCCCGGGGAGACCGGGAGGTGTCCGTCCGGTGTCCGGAAAAATTTCCGGTGTCACAACCGTTTCCTCTCCGTGTCGCCGTGAATACACTCGGACCGATCTGGGAGCGCTCCCATTGCCCGGAAACCCCACAGCCGGAAAACGGAGACCGCAGTGTACGAACACGCGCAGTCAACAACGCCCAGAGCCTGGACCGTCCGCGCCCTCGCTCTTCTGTCCGCGGTGATCATCGGCCTGATCCCATGGGCCGACAACGCCGCGGCCCACGGGTCGATCGTGGACCCCGCCGCCCGCGCCTACAGCTGCCACGACCGCTGGGGCCACGACCACCTGAACCCCGCCATGGCGCAGCAGGACCCGATGTGCTGGCAGGCCTGGCAGACCGACCCGAACGCCATGTGGAACTGGAACGGTCTGTACCGTGACAACGTCGGCGGCAACCACCAGGCGGCTGTGCCGGACGGCCAGCTGTGCAGCGGTGGCAACACCCAGAACGGCCGCTACCGCGCCATGGACGCCGTCGGCAACTGGCACGCCACCGACATCAGCAACAACTTCACCATGCGGCTGCTCGACCACGCCAGCCACGGCGCGGACTACTTCCGTGTCTATGTCACCCGGCAGGGCTTCGACCCCACCACTCAGCAGCTGCGCTGGAGCGACCTGGAGCTGGTGCGCGAGACCGGCCGCTACGCCCCCGCCCAGAACATCTCCTTCTCCGTGAACGCCTCGGGCCGCACCGGACGCCACATCGTCTACACCGTCTGGCAGGCCTCGCACATGGACCAGTCCTACTACTTCTGCAGCGACGTGAACTTCCGCTGAGCGGCAGTCCCGGGTCCGCTGCGGAACTCCCCTCGGTGAACGGGCGGCGAGCGGGCCTCGCCGCCCGCTCGCCGGCCCCGCCGGATGTCTTCCGCCGAGCCGTCGCCGAACGGTCGGGTGCGCACGCCGGCGGGTCCCTCACGCGGGGCCCGCCGGCGTTCCCCTGTGCCCGGCGAGGAGCGTCCGGGAGGCCGGGAGGTGTCCTTCGATGTCCGGAAAAAAAATCCGGTGTCACGACTGTTTCCACTCCGTGTCGCCGGGCATACACTCGGAGCGATCTGGGAGCGCTCCCATTGCCCGGAAACCCCACAGCCGGAAAACGGAGACCGCAGTGTACGAACACGCGCAGTCCGCATCGCCCAGGGCCTGGACCGTCCGCGCCCTCGCTCTTCTGTCCGCGGTGATCATCGGCCTGATCCCGTGGGCCGACAACGCCGCGGCCCACGGGTCGATCGTCGACCCCGCCGCCCGCAACTACAGCTGCCTCGACCGCTGGGGCCACGACCACCTGAACCCCGCCATGGCGCAGCAGGACCCGATGTGCTGGCAGGCCTGGCAGGCCAACCCGAACGCCATGTGGAACTGGAACGGCCTGTACCGCGAGAACGTGCGCGGCAACCACCAGGCGGCGATCCCCGACGGCCAGCTCTGCAGCGCCGGACGCACCGAGGGCGGCCGCTACAACGCCATGGACACCGTCGGCAACTGGCACGCCACCGACATCGGCAACAACTTCACCCTGCGGCTGTACGACCAGGCCAGCCACGGCGCGGACTACTTCCGGGTCTATGTCACCCGGCAGGGCTTCGACCCCACCACTCAGCAGCTGCGCTGGAGCGACCTGGAGCTGGTGCGCGAGACCGGCCGCTACGCCCCCGCCCAGAACATCGACATCAGCGCGAGCGCCCCGGGCCGCACCGGACGCCACATCGTGTACACGATCTGGCAGGCCTCCCACCTGGACCAGTCCTACTACTTCTGCAGCGACGTGAACTTCCGCTGAGCAGCAGTCCCGGGCTCTCCGCGGGACTCCCCTCGGTGAACCGCCCGTGAGAAACCGCGCCACCCGCACAGCCCCCTGTACCAGCGGCCCCGCCGGACGTCTTCCGTGTCCGGCGGGGCCGCTGTCGCCCAAGGCGCCCGAGCCGCTACTCTGCGTTCTCGACAGCGGTGCCGAAGGTGGCACGGGCCTGCGAGTGAGGAGCCGTGACGGTGGCGGGCAGCGGTGGGGGCAGAGGGAAGGGCGTGGTCGTGGTCACCGGCTTCGTCGTGGCCGGACTGGTCGGCTACGGCTGGGTCTGGGGCGGCGGCGGACAGCCGAACGAGACCGTCGAGATCGGTGGTGAGACGTTCCTGGTGCCGGCCGGCGAGGGGGAGAGGCTGGCGGAGTGCACCGACGAGCAAGTCGTGGAGGACCGGCTCTGCGGCGGGCTGGACATCGTGGTGGTGGACGCCGCCCGGATGCCGTTCGTGGCCCGCAACATCGCGCTGGCCTGGCGGGAGGGGCACCCCTCGGTGCTCACCCGGGACGCCGACCGCACCCGGGCCGAGGAGCGCCGCGAGGCCGCCTGCCCGGCCGGCGGGGCCGTCGAGGAGGGCGGGAGCTGCGAGGCGTACCCGTTCCCCGGCACCCGGGAGGGCGGGGCCCGGGCTCGCACCGAGACGGTCCCGGAGCGGGAGGCGCTGTGCCGGGACGGCACCCTGACGGGCGGTTTCCAGCTCCAGGGCATCGGGGACGGGGAGCGCTTCCGTCTGGTGATCCGCAACCCCGGTGATCTCGCGGAGCGTTCGTGGACCGGTACCGACATCGCCCGGGACACGGACTGCGGGGTGTGAGAAGCGGGCCGGAGATGCCCGCCCGTGGCCGCCGGGACATCGCGCCGGCGGGTCACGGGCGAGCGGGGGCGGTCAGCAGCCCGCGGTCCTGCTGTAGTGGCCCGGGGAGGTCTCCGTCAGGCTGGTGGTGACGAAGACGTTCCACAGCCCCAGGTCGTCGCCCGAGCCGACGGCGTAGGCCCGGCCGCCGCTGTGGGTGGCCCGGCCCGCCTGGGTGTGGGCCCAGTTGCTCGCGGTGTGGCAGGACAGCGGAGGCTCGGGGTCCGGGTCGGGCTCGGGCTCCGGGTCGGGGTCCGGCTCCGGGTCCGGCTCCGGGTCGGGGTCAGGACCGGGGCCCTCGCCGGTCAGCCCCCAGTCGGCGGCGATCCAGTAGCTGGAGCACAGGCCGGCCAGGAAGTATCCGCCGGTCCGGCCGCACTGGGTGGCGCCCGTGCCCGGGTCCACCGGAGTGCCGTGGCCGGCACCCGCGAGCAGATAGCTGATCACCACCGGCTGCCCGGCCGCGTCGTGATACTCCGAACGGGTGGTGTTGGCCGGGAGCTGTTCGGTGGCGTCCGCGGCCTGGTCGGTGCCGTGCGCGTTCGTCCACTGCTTGACGGACTCCGTCATGTTGGCGGTGGCCACCACGTAGTCGGCCCCGCCGTGCCAGACCGACACCGGAGGGCGGGCGCCCTGATGGCCCGGGTGTCCGGCGCGCACCAGGTCGCCCCACGCCTGAGCGGTCCTGGTGCGCCCGGGGTTCATGCAGGTGAAGGCGTCGATCATGGAGGTGGCGCAGCGGTGCGGCAGCCCGGCGATCACGGCGCCGCCGGCGAACGCGTCCGGATACACCGCCAGCAGGGAGGCGGTCATCGCCCCGCCCGCCGACAGGCCGGTGACGAACACCCGGTCCGGGTCGGCCCCCAGGTCGGACACCGTGCGGTCCACCATCTGCCGGATGGACAGGGCCTCGCCCTGGCCGCGGGAGGTGTCGCCGGTCTCGAACCAGTTGAAGCAGCGGCTGGAGTTGTTCGCGGTGCGCTGTTCGGCGGCGACCAGCGAGAAGCCGTGCGCGTCCGCGAACTTCTGCCAGCCGGAGTACTCCACGTACTCCGGGGCGCTCTGCCCGCAGCCGTGCAGCAGCACCACCACCGGGCTGCCGGCCGGCAGCGCCGCGGGAACGTAGCGGTACATGCCGAGATTGCCGGGATTGCTGCCGAAGGAGGGGACGGGGTCGAGTGTGCCGGCCGCCGAGGCGGGCACGGCGGCCGGGAGAAGGACTCCCGCCGCGGCGAGACAGAAGGCGGTGAGCAGTCCGGCTGCTCTCCGCCGCAGTGAAGCGGCTCTCATGCTCGGCTCCAGATGAGGGGGGTGGAGTGTGATCCGGGCAACATAGGGCCGGCAGGGGCATGACTGAATGTCCCGGGAGTCCACCGGCGGGCCGTCGAATATGTGCGGCCCGCACATTGCTGCGGGCCGGGCCGCGGGCGGACGCTGCTCCGCATCACCGCGACGCACACGAGGAGCCGACCCGCCATGAGAACCGCCAGCAGAACCATCGCCGCCACCGCCGTGGCGGCTGCCTTCCTCGCCGCCTGTTCCAGCCCCGGCGGCAGCACCGGCCGGGGAGGGGAGGACGGCGGCGCCGCGGTGAAGGTCGCCCTCATCACCTCCTCCTCGGGACCGCTGGCCTCCTACGGCGAGCAGTACCTGCGCGGTTTCGAGGCCGGCCTGGACCACGCGACGGACGGCACCGGTGAGGTGGACGGGATCATCGTGGAGGTCGTGCGCTCCGACGACGCCGGGGAGCCCGACAACGGCGTCTCGCTGGCCCGCCAGCGGATCGGCGAGGGCGCCTCCATCATCGTCGGCACCGCCTCCTCCGGGGTGGCCGTCCAGATGGCGCCGCTCGCCGAGCAGAACCAGGTGCTGTACATCTCGGGGCCGGCCGCCACCGACGCCCTCACCGGCGTCAACGACTACACCTTCCGCTCGGGACGACAGACCTACCAGGACGTCGTCACCGTCCGGGAGATCCTCGACGACGGCTCCGACGGCGACCGGAAGGTCGTCGTCCTCGCCCAGGACAGCGCCTTCGGGCAGGCCAACGTCGCCGCGGTGGAGGCCGTCATCGGCTCGGACGGCACCACCGAGGTGGTGCCGGTGCTCGCGCCGCCCAGCGCCACCGACCTGACCCCCTCGGCCGCCCAGGTCCTCTCCCACGAGCCCGACCTGGTGTTCGTCGCCTGGGCCGGGGACACCGCCCAGTCCATGTGGACCACCCTCGACCAGCAGGGCGTCCTGGACGCCGCAACCGTGGTCACCGGCCTGGACGGGCGCGCCAGCTACCCGGTGTTCGGCAAGGCCCGCGACAAGGTGACGCTGATCGCGCACTACGTGCCCGGCGGCGCCGGCACCCCCGAGGAACAGGCCATGGAGGCCTACTTCGAGGACAAGGGCTGGGAGACCGACCTGTTCGCCCCGGACGGCTTCAACGCCGCCCAGATGGTCGTCGAAGCGGTGCGGGCGGGCGGCGAGGACGCCGACACCGCGGCCATGGTCAAGGCCCTGGACGGCTTCACCTTCTCCGGGGTGAAGGGCGAGAACACCGTGCGCGCCGGGGACCATGCCCTTCTCCAGCCCATGTTCCAGGCCGAGTTCGACGGCGACACGCCGACCGTGATCCGCACCCTGGACGCCGCTGTGGTGGCGCCGGCCGAGGCCGGGGGCCGGTGACGATGGCGAGTGCCACCCTGGCCCCGCCCGCGGAGGTCCTGCGCCTGGACTCGCTCAGCTGGGCGGTCGGCGCGGTCACCATCGTGGACGGCGTCGACCTGGCCGTCACCGAAGGCCAGTTCCTGGCCCTCATCGGCCCCAACGGCGCCGGCAAGACCTCCCTGTTCAACCTGGTCTCCGGCGTCACCCGGCCGACCGGCGGGAGCATCCGGCTCGACGGCCGCGCCGTGGACCGGCTGCCCCCGCACCGCCGGGCACGCCTGGGCATCGGCCGCACCTTCCAGTCCTCCTCCGTCTTCCCCACCATGACCGTCGCCGAGCACGTCGAACTCGCCGCCCGCTCCGCCGGCGCCCGCCGCGTCACCGGCACGGACGTGCGGGGCGTGCTGGAACGCGTGCGGCTCGGCCACCGCGCCGGCGAGGAGTCCGGCGGCCTGTCGCACGGCGACAAGCGCAAGCTCGAACTGGCCATGCTGCTGGCCCCCACCGTCGCCGGCCGGGGCCCGCGGCTGATGCTCCTGGACGAGCCGATGGCCGGCGTCGCCGCCGAGGAGGTCGGCGAACTCGGCGAGGTCATCCGCTCCCTCCACCGCGACGAGGGCCGCACCCTGCTCATGGTCGAACACCACATGGACGTCGTGCTCGACCTGGCCGAGCGCATCGTCGTCCTGAACCACGGCACCCTGCTCGCCGACGGAACACCGGAGGCCGTCATGGCCGACCCGGAGGTCCAGCGGGCCTACCTGGGGGAGGAGATATGAGCGAGCACACCGGCGGCATCCTGTCCGTCGACGGGCTGCGGGTGGACATCGCCGGCTCCCGCATCCTCCAGGGCGTCGGCTTCACCGTCCCCGCCACCGGCGTCACCGCCCTGATGGGCCGCAACGGCGCCGGCAAGACCACCACCGTGCGGGCCGTCCTCGGGCTGCTGCCCGACGAGGGCCGCGTCACCGGCGGCACCGTCACCTTCGACGGCGACGACATCACCCGGGAACCCACCCACCTCACCGTCCGCCGCGGCATCGGCTACGCCCCGGAGGACCGCGGGATCTTCGGGCAGCTCACCGTCGCGGAGAACCTCACGCTCGCCGAGCGGGCGGGCGGCACACACCACTACGGCCTGGTCCACGAGCTCTTCCCCGAACTGCGCGAGCGGCGCGCCCAGCGGGCCGGGACGCTCTCCGGCGGCCAGCAGCAGATGGTCGCCATCGCCCGCACGCTGCTCAACGACAACCGCCTGATCATCGTCGACGAGCCCACCAAGGGGCTGGCCCCCCGCGTCGTGCAGGAAGTCACCGAGGTGCTGCGGCGGGCCGCCGGACGCGTCCCGATGCTGCTGGTCGAACAGAACCTGGCCGTCATCCGGGAACTCGCCGACACCGCCGTGGTCCTGGAGGCGGGGAAGGTCGTCCACACCGGCCCGGCCGCGGACCTGCTCGCCGACCGCGACCTGACCACCACCCTGCTGGGCGTCGGACGGGCCGCCCACCTGCGCACCGAGCAGGGCGCCCGCCAGGACATCCCGCAGAACACCACCACGGAAGGAAGCGGCCGATGAGCACCTTCCTGCTGCTGACCCTCACCGGCCTGGGCCTGGCCGCCCTCTACTTCCTCATCGCCTCCGGCCTGGCGCTCATCTTCGGCCTGATGGACGTCCTCAACTTCGCCCACGGCGCGTTCCTGACCGTCTCCGCCTACGCCGCCTGGCGCACCGCGGAGGCCGTCGGCGGCATGAGCGGACTGCTGCTGGCCGTCATCACCGGCACCCTCACCGGCCTGCTCCTGGCCGTCGTCGTCGAACGCGTCCTCATCCGGCGGCTCTACGGCCGCCCCAAGGAACAGATCCTGGTCACCGTCGGCCTGTCGCTGACCATCCCGGCGCTCGTCCAGGCCGTGTGGGGATCGGACGCCCGGCCCTTCCCGGTGCCCGAGGCGCTGTCCGGCACGGTGCCGGTGCTCGGCGCGAACGTGCCCGTCAACCGGTTCGTCCTCATCGCCGCGGCGGTCGCCGTGCTGATCGGCGTACGGCTCTTCCTCGGCCGCACCCGCTACGGGCTGATCGTGCGGGCCGGTGTCGAGGACCGGGCCATGGTCACCGCGCTCGGCATCGACGTCACCCGCGCCTTCACCCTCATCTTCGCCCTCGGCGGCGCGCTGGCCGGCCTGGCCGGCGTGCTCGGCGGCCTCTACTTCGGGTCGCTCTCCCCGCACCAGGGCACCGCGCTGCTGATTTTCGCCTTCGTCGTCGTGATCATCGGGGGGATGCACTCCATCACCGGGGTGGCGCTCTCCGCCCTCGCGGTCGGCCTGGTCCAGCAGTACGCCAACTACTACATCGCCGGCGGCTTCGGCGACGTCGCCGTCATCGTCCTGCTCGCCCTCGTCATCCTCGCCCGGCCCGCGCCCGGCCGGCCCGGCCCGCTGCACCGGCTGCGGGAGCTGACCTACGCCCGGCGGCCGGGCCCGCCGGCCGCCGCCCTGTCCCCCGGAGGCAGCGCATGACCACCGCCGTGACCCGCACCCCGCCCGCCGGGCCGGGACCCGACGCCGGCGAGGGGCCCGCCGCCGCGCCCCAGGACCGCCCCTCCGGCCGTCGGCCGCTGCCCGCCTGGGCCGTGCCCGCCGCCGTGCTGCTGCTCCTGCTGACCCTGCCGTTCTCCGCCCTGGACATCCCCGGACTGCTGGACGGCCCGGTCAACTCCCCGGGGTCGCTCCAGCTGTTCGCGCTGTGCCTGGTGTTCGCCGGGTTCGCGCTCAGCTACGACCTGCTGTTCGGCCGCACCGGCCTGCTCTCCTTCGGCCACGCCCTCTACATCGCCGGCGGCGCCTACGGCACCCAGCTGGCCATGTCCGAGCTCGGCCTGGGCCTGGTGCCCGCCGGGCTGCTCACCCTGGCGGCCGGCACGCTCGCCGCCTGCCTGCTCGGCGCGATCTCGCTGCGCACCCTGGCTCTGGGCGGCATCGGCTTCGCGATGGTCACCCTGGCCTTCGCGCAGGCCGGCTCGATCTGGGTGTCCCGCAACCCCGGCGGCCTGACCGGCGGGGAGGAAGGGCTGCCGCTGCGGGCCGACACCGTGCCCGGCGCGTTCATCGGCGTGGGCAACACCGTCAACGTGTACTGGCTGGCCCTGGGCTATCTGGTGGTCACCGCCGCCGTGGTGTGGATCGCGGCCGCCTCCCCGGCGGGGAAGGTGTGGCAGGGCATCCGCGACAACGAGCAGCGTGTCTCGGTGCTGGGCCGCGACCCGTTCCGCTACAAGCTCGGCGCGTTCGTGCTCGCCTCGGCGCTCGCCCTGCTCGGCGGCATCGTCTACCTCGTCGTCACCGCCGGCGTCACGCCGCACGCCAGCACCCCCGAGTTCACCCTCACCCTGCTGGTGATGGTGGTGCTCGGCGGCGCCGGCACCCGCTGGGGGCCGGTCATCGGCGGCGTGCTGTTCATCTACCTCGACCACCGGCTGACCGCCCTCGGCGTCTCCGACGCCGTCCACGGCCTGCCCACGGTGATCAGCGCGCCGCTGTCCGAACCGCTGGTCGTCCTCGGCATCCTCTTCGTGGTGGCGGTCTACGCGGCACCCGGCGGGCTGACCAGGATCGGCGCCGCACTCCGGACCAGGCGTGGGAGGAACGCATGAGCTCGGCAGATGTGAGAGAGCTGTCCGTGCCGGTGCCCGGCGGCGAGCTCGCCGTGGCCCACTGGCCCGGGGACCCGGCCGCCGTGCCCGTTCTCGCGCTGCACGGCATCACCGCCAACAGCCGCGCCTTCACCGCGTCGGCCCGCGAACTGGGCGACCGGCCGCTGTACGCGCCGGACCTGCGCGGCCGGGCGGGCAGCCGGGCGCTGCCCGGGCCGTGGGGGCTGGCCGCGCACGTCACAGACGTGCTGGCGGTGCTGGACCACCTGGGCCTGGAGCGTCCGGTGCTTCTCGGCCATTCGATGGGCGCCTTCATCGCCGCCCTGGCCGCGTCCCGGCACCCCGAGCGCTTCGCCCGGGTGGTGCTGGTGGACGGCGGGGTGGGGTTCCCCGCCCCGGCCGGCACCGACACCGACGCCCGCCTGGAGGCCGTCATCGGCCCGGCCATGCGCCGGCTGTCGATGACCTTCCCGGACTCCGCGTCCTACCGGGAGTTCTTCCGGGCCCACCCCGCGCTGGCCGGGCACTGGGGCCCGGACGCCGCCGCCTACATCGACCACGACCTGACCGGCATCCCGCCCGAGCTGCGCAGCAGCTGCGTGCGGGAGGCGGTGCTGGCCGACGGCGCCGACGTGCTGGCCGACCCCGAGACGCTGTCCGCCGTGCACCGCCTCACCGTGCCCGCCACGCTGCTGTGGGCCGAGCGGGGCCTGATGGACGAGCCGCAGGGCCTGTACGACACCGGGCGGCTGGACGCCGCCGGGCTCGACCCGGACCGCATCGCGGTGCGGTGCGTGCCGGACACCAACCACTACACGATCCTGCTGGCCCGCCACGCGGTGCGGGCCGTCGCCGAGGAGGTGGCGCGCGCATGACCGGACATCCGGCAGCGGACGTCCTGGGGGCGGCGGCCCCGGCCCCCGCCCTCGACCTGCGGGGCCGCACCGCCGTGGTCACCGGCGCGGCCGGCGGCATCGGCCGGGCCTGCGCGCTGCGGCTGGCCGCCGCCGGGGCCACCGTCAGGGCGGTGGACCGCGACGCGGCCGGGCTGGCCGCCCTCACCGCCGAGGCGGCCGGGGACGCCGGAGCGGCACCCGGGCGCGGCTCACGGGCCGGGGCGGTGGAACCGCAGGTGCTCGACCTCACCGACCTGGAGGCCGCCGAACAGGCTGCCGCCGGCGCGGACATCCTCGTCAACAACGCCGGGATCCAGCTGGTGCGGCCCATCGAGGAGTTCCCCCCGGACGCCTTCGGCACCATCCTCACCCTGATGTTGCACGCGCCGTTCCGGCTGATCCGCGGGGCGCTGCCGCACATGTACGCCCAGGGCTGGGGGCGCATCGTCAACATCTCCTCGGTGCACGGGCTGCGGGCCTCCGCCTTCAAGTCGGCCTATGTCTCCGCCAAGCACGGGCTGGAGGGGCTGTCGAAGGTGACCGCCCTGGAGGGCGCCTCGCGCGGCGTCACCTCCAACTGCGTGTGCCCGGCCTACGTGCGCACGCCCCTGGTGGAGAAGCAGATAGCCGACCAGTCGCGGGTGCACGGCATCTCCCCGGAGCGGGTCGTCACCGACATCATGCTGGCCGACTCCGCCGTCAAGCGGCTCATCGAGCCCGCCGAGGTCGCCGAGGCGGTGGGCTACCTGTGCTCACCCCACTCTTCCATGATCACCGGCACCTCGCTGCTGATGGACGGCGGATGGACCGCCCACTGACACCGCCCGCTCGCGACACCGCGGGGCCCGGCCGCCACCGGCCGCCGCGCCCCGCGGCCTCCGAGCGCCCGGCCTGGCGCGCACGCGCCGCCGTGGGCGATGCTGGGCCCATGCCGCACGCCGGGCCGCCCGGGGCTTCCCTTCCCGAGCACCCCTACCTGGAACTCCTCGCGCAGGGCGCCCCCGCCGGTGCGTACGAGGAGCCGGTGCGGCGCGCCCGGGAGGACGGCGCGCCGCCCGCGCGCCTGGCCGCACTGGAGCGCGCGCGGGAGCTCGCGCTTCGGGTGCGCGCCGAACTGGACGGCCGCCGGCGCCGCGAGGCCGAACTCACCGCGCTCTTCGAGACCGCCCACGACCTGGCCGGGCTGCGCGACCTGGACGCCGTGCTGCGGGCCATCGTCCAGCGCGCCCGCTCCCTGCTGGGCACCGAGGTCGCCTACCTCACGCTCAACGACCCCGACCGCGGCGACACCTACATGCGGGTCACCGAGGGGTCGGTCTCGGCCCGCTTCCAGCAGCTCAGACTGGGCATGGGCGAAGGGCTCGGCGGACTCGTCGCGCAGACCGCCCGCCCCTACGTCACCGACGACTACATGCACGACGCCCGCTTCCGGCACACCTCCGCCATCGACGTCGGAGTCGGCGAGGAAGGGCTGGTCGCCATCCTCGGCGTTCCGCTGCTGCTGGGCCGCGAGGTCATCGGGGTGCTCTACGCCGCCGACCGGCGCGCCCGGGTCTTCGAGCGCGAACAGGTCGCCCTGCTGGGCTCCTTCGCCGCGCACGCCGCCGTCGCCCTGGACACCGCCCGGCTGCTGGCCGAGACCCGCAGCGCGCTCGCCGACCTGGAGGCCGCCGGGCAGATCATCCGGGACCGCAGCCGGGCCATCGAGCGGGCCGGGGAGGTCCACGACCGGCTGGTGGCCCTCGTCCTCAAGGGCGGCGGGGTGCCCGACGTCGTCGCCGCGGTCGCCGAGGCGCTCGGCGGCCGGGTGGAGTTCGCCGAGCCAGGCAGCGCCCCCGCGGACGCCGTGCGGCGCTCGGCGGCCGACGGCCACGCCGTGCGGCACGGCGCCACCACTGTCGCCGCCGTCGCGGCCGGCGGCGAGCTGATGGGCGCCCTGCTGCTGCACGGCCACCCGGACCTCGACCCGGTCGACCAGCGCACCCTGGAGCGAGCAGCCATGGTCACCTCGCTGCTGCTGCTGGCCCGCCGGTCCGCCGACGAGGCCGAGCAGCGGGTCCGCGGCGAACTCCTCGACGACCTGCTGGACGCCCCGGACCGTGACCCCCGGCTGCTGCGCGAGCGCGCCGCCCGGCTCCGCGCCGACCTGGACGAGCCGCACGTGGTACTCGCCGCGCACCAGGACGGCGCCGGTGACCACGCGGTGGGCAGACAGCTGCTGTGGTCGGCCGCCTCCCACCTGGCCGCCACCCGGCACGGCCTGGCCGCGGCCCGCGACGGCGGCGTCGTCCTGCTGCTGCCCCCGGACGGGGACGAGGACCCCGGCCGGCTGGCCCGCGCCGCCGCCGCCTCGCTCGGTGCCTCCCTCGGGGCGCCGGTCACCGTCGGCGCCTCCGCCGCGGTCCGGGCACCGGCCGGTGAGCCCGCCGCGGTCGCCGAGGCCTACGCCGAGGCCCGCCGCTGCGTGCAGGCCCTGCGGCTGCTGGGCCGCGGCGGCCAGGGGGCGGCGGCGGCCGACTTCGGCTTCCTGGGCCTGCTGCTGGCCGACAGCCAGGACGTCGGCGGCTTCGTGCGGCGCACCCTGGGCCCGCTGCTGGAGTACGACGCGCGCCGGGGCACCGAACTGGTCGCCACGCTCGCCGCCTACTTCGACTCCGGGATGAGCCCGGCCCGGGCCCGCGAGACGCTGCACATCCACGTCAACACCGTCGCCCAGCGGCTGGACCGGGTGGCCCGGCTGCTGGGCGACGACTGGCAGTCACCGGCCAGGACCCTGGAGATCCAGCTCGCCCTCCGCCTCCACCGCCTCTCCGGCGCTGTCCTGCGCTGACCGGCTGTCCTGCGCTGAACGGCCGTCCTCGCCGACGGCCGTCAGGTCGCGGTTGCGGGTCTCCTGGGCGAACGCGAGGGCGATGACGGTGAGCAGTGCCGCGGCGATCAGATACAGCGCGATCGGAGTGGAACTGCCGTGCGCGGCCAGCAGCGCGGTCGCGATCATCGGGGCCGGGGCACCGGCTGCCACCGAGGAGAACTGCGCCCCGATCGAGGCGCCGGAGTAACGCATCCGGGTGGCGAACATCTCGGAGAAGAACGCGGCCTGCGGCGCGTACATCGCCCCGTGCAGCACCAGTCCGACCGTCACCGCCAGCAGCATCGCGGGGAACGAGCGGGTGTCGAGCAGGGCGAAGAACGGGAAGACCCACAGCCCGACCCCGGCCGCGCCCAGGAAGTACACCGGCCGCCGGCCCCGCCGGTCGGACAGCGCCCCCCACACCGGGATCACCGCGAAGTGCACGGCGGAGGCGATGAGCACGGCGTTCAGCCCGGTCTGCTGCGGCATCTCGAGATGGTTCGTGATGTAGACCAGGATGAACGCGGTGATCACGTAGTAGCTGATGTTCTCCGCCATCCGGCAGCCCATGGCGATCAGCACGTCCCGCCAGTGGTGCCGCACGACGGCCAGCAGCGGCATCCGCTCCACGGCGCCGTCGGACGAGCGGCGCTCGGCCTGCTCCCTGGCCTGCCGGAAGACGGGGGACTCGTCCACCGACAGCCTGATCCACAGCCCGACGATCACCAGCACGCCGGACAGCAGGAAGGGGATCCGCCAGCCCCAGCTCAAGAACGCCTCGGCGCTGAGCAGCCAGGTGAGCAGTGCCAGCACGCCGGTCGCCAGCAGCTGGCCGGCCGGCGCCCCGGTCTGCGGCCACGACGCCCAGAAGCCGCGCCGCCGGGCGTCGCCGTGCTCGGACACCAGCAGCACCGCCCCGCCCCACTCGCCGCCCAGCGCGAAGCCCTGCACCAGCCGCAGCGCCGTCAGCAGGACCGCCGCGGTGGCCCCGAGGGTGGCGTGGGTCGGCAGCAGACCGATCGTGAACGTCGCCCCGCCCATCAGCAGCAGGCTGATTACCAGGAGTTTCTTCCGCCCGAGGCGGTCCCCGTAGTGACCGAAGACCAGGGCGCCCAGCGGCCGGGCGGCGAAGCCCACGGCGTAGGTGGCGAAGGCGAGCAGGGTGCCGACCAGCGGGTCGGAGTCGGGGAAGAAGAGCTTGTTGAACACCAGCGCGGCGGCCGCGCCGTACAGGAAGAAGTCGTACCACTCGATGGTGGTGCCGATGAGGCTGGCGACGACGACGCGCCGGAGCGTCCGTGGTGTGGTCGGTGCGGGGGCGGAAGATGCCATGCGGGGTCCTTCCGGCAGGCGCGGGAGCGGGCTCCCGCGTGGGGGACGGGGACGTGACTCGCGCGCCACACCGTAGGCCCGCCGCCCGCCGCGGCCCATGTGGCCGGAACCCACACTTCGGCCGTCGGCTGTCCGTCGCGAGGCCATGGCGGACCGGCCGGTTCCCGCACCCGCCGCCGGCGGCGGACGGCGCCGTTTCCGGCCCTCGCGGGGGCAGGGTCGCGCCGTCACGGGGCCGAGGGGATATCTTGATGTCGAGCAATGTTGCAGACGTGGAGCGGAGCACCCGGTGACTGACTCGACCATCATCTACACGCACACCGACGAAGCCCCGGCCCTGGCGACGTATTCGTTCCTGCCGGTGGTCCAGGCGTACGCCTCGACGGCCGGGGTGGGTGTCGAGCGCCGTGACATCTCGCTGGCGGGCCGGATCATCTCCCAGTTCCCCGAGTACCTCCAGGAGGGTCAGCGCATCGACGACGCCCTCGCCGAGCTCGGAGAACTGGCCAAGACCCCCGGGGCCAACATCATCAAGCTGCCGAACATCTCGGCATCCCTCCCGCAGCTCAAGGCCGCCGTCGCCGAGCTGCAGGAGCAGGGCTACGCCCTCCCCGACTACCCGGACGACCCGAAGACCGACGAGGAGCGCGACATCCGCGCCCGCTACGACAAGGTCAAGGGCAGCGCCGTCAACCCGGTCCTGCGCGAGGGCAACTCCGACCGCCGCGCCCCCGCCTCGGTGAAGAACTACGCCAAGGCCCACCCGCACCGCATGGGCGCCTGGACCGCCGACTCCCGTACCAACGTCGCCCACATGGACGGCGACGACTTCCGCTCCACCGAGAAGTCCGTCGTGATCCCCGAGGACGGCTCGCTGCGCATCGAGCTGGCCGGCGACGACGGCAGCACCACCGTGCTGCGCGAGTCGGTGCCCGTGCTGGCCGGCGAGGTCGTCGACGCCGCCGTGATGCGGGTCGCGGCCCTGCGCGAGTTCCTCGCCGCCCAGGTCGCCCGCGCCAAGGCCGAGGGCGTGCTGTTCTCGGTGCACCTGAAGGCCACCATGATGAAGGTCTCCGACCCGATCATCTTCGGTCACGTGGTGCGCGCCTTCTTCCCGAAGACCTTCGCCGAGTACGGCGAGACGCTCGCCGCCGCCGGGCTCACCCCCAACGACGGCCTCGGCGGCATCCTCAAGGGCCTGGAGTCGCTGCCCGACGGCGCGAAGATCAAGGAGTCCTTCGAGGCCGAGATGGCCGAGGGCCCCGAGCTCGCGATGGTCGACTCCGACCGCGGCATCACCAACCTGCACGTACCGAGCGACGTCATCGTCGACGCCTCGATGCCCGCCATGATCCGCACCTCCGGCCACATGTGGGGCCCGGACGGCCAGGAGGCCGACACCCTCGCCGTCATCCCCGACAGCAGCTACGCCGGCGTCTACCAGGCCGTCATCGACGACTGCCGCGCCCACGGCGCCTACGACCCGGCCACCATGGGCTCGGTGCCCAACGTCGGCCTGATGGCGCAGAAGGCCGAGGAGTACGGCAGCCACGACAAGACCTTCGAGATCCCCGTCACCGGCACCGTCCGGGTGACCGACAACGCCGGCAACACCGTCATGGAGCACGCCGTCGGCGCCGGCGACATCTGGCGCATGTGCCAGACCAAGGACCTGCCGATCAAGGACTGGGTCAAGCTCGCCGTCACCCGCGCCCGCGCCACCGGCGACCCGGCGGTGTTCTGGCTCGACGAGACCCGCGCCCACGACCGCAACCTCATCGAGAAGGTCAAGGCGTACCTGCCCGAGCACGACACCGAGGGCCTGCGGATCGAGATCATGGCACCGGTCGACGCGACCGCCTTCTCCCTGGAGCGCATCCGCCGCGGCGAGAACACCATCTCCGTCACCGGCAACGTGCTGCGCGACTACCTGACCGACCTGTTCCCGATCCTGGAGCTGGGCACCAGCGCCAAGATGCTCTCGGTCGTCCCGCTCATGAACGGCGGCGGGCTGTTCGAGACCGGCGCCGGCGGCTCCGCGCCCAAGCACGTCCAGCAGCTGGTGAAGCAGAACTACCTGCGCTGGGACAGCCTGGGCGAGTTCCTGGCCCTCGCCGTCAGCTTCGAGCACCTCGCCCAGAGCACCGGCAACGCCCGTGCGCAGATCCTCGCCGACACCCTGGACCGCGCCACGGCCACCTTCCTCAACGAGGACAAGTCGCCGACCCGTCGCCTGGGCGGCATCGACAACCGCGGCAGCCACTTCTACCTGGCGCTCTACTGGGCCCAGGAGCTGGCGAAGCAGACCGAGGACGGCAAGCTCGCCGAGGCGTTCTCCGCCCTCGCCGAGACCCTGGCCGGCCAGGAGCAGACCATCGTCGAGGAACTCATCGCCGTGCAGGGCTCCCCGGCCGACATCGGCGGCTACTACGCGCCCGACGACGCCAGGGCCACCACCGTGATGCGCCCGTCGAAGACCTTCAACCAGGCCCTCACCATCCTCGGCTGACAGCCGGGCGGGGGCCGCGCGCCCCTGAGCCACCACCCTTCCCTCCCCGCCCCGGCGGACCGGGACCCGGTCCACCGGGGCGGGGGCGTTCGCGCAGGCCGCCGCACCTGACCTGCCCACTGGGCGAGACCCTGCCGGGGGTGGCACGGGCAGTTCGTTTAGTCTCGGAACATGGCCGACGCACCGTACAAGCTGATCCTGCTCCGCCACGGCGAGAGCGAATGGAACGCCAAGAACCTGTTCACCGGCTGGGTGGACGTCAACCTCACCGGCAAGGGCGAGGAGGAGGCGATCCGCGGCGGCGAGCTGCTGCGTGAGGCCGGCCTGCTGCCCAACGTCGTGCACACCTCCCTGCTCAAGCGCGCCATCCGCAGCGCCAACCTCGCGCTGGACGCCGCCGACCGGGCCTGGATCCCCGTGCACCGCGCCTGGCGCCTGAACGAGCGCCACTACGGCGCGCTCCAGGGCAAGGACAAGGCCGCCACCCTCGCGGAGTTCGGCGAGGAGCAGTTCATGACCTGGCGCCGCTCCTACGACACCCCGCCGCCCGTCCTGGAGGACGGCGCCGAGTGGTCCCAGAGCGACGACCCGCGCTACGCGCACCTGCCCAGCGAGGTCCGGCCGCGCACCGAGTGCCTCAAGGACGTCGTCATCCGCATGCTGCCCTACTGGTACGACAACATCGTGCCGGACCTGCTGGCCGGCCGCGTCGTCCTGGTCGCCGCCCACGGCAACAGCCTGCGCGCCCTGGTCAAGCACCTGGACGGCGTCTCCGACGCCGACATCGTGGGCCTCAACATCCCCACCGGCATCCCCCTGCTCTACGAGCTGGACACCGACTTCCAGCCCGTCAACCCCGGCGGCACCTACCTCGACCCGGAGGCCGCCAAGTCCGCCATCGAGGCCGTCAAGAACCAGGGCAAGAAGTAGCAGCCCAGACGCGACCAAGCCCTCTGCCTGCGGGTTCTCCGCAGGCAGAGGGCTCGGTGCTACCTCTGGACCGTCCGGGGCCCTCTGAGCCAGAAGCAACGGCCCCCGGCTGCCCGTGGGCCCGCTGAGTACGGACTGGCGAGGGTCCCGGCGAGCGGAGTGCCGTGCCCGTCGATGATCACCCGCCGCTGTCAACGGAGGCGTGGACGTGGTCAGCGCCGGTGGCGATTGGCCAGGTCTGCGTCAGATCGAGCAGTCAGTCACGGCTACTCGGAGGTCATAGCTGTGCAGAGGCTGGTGGCAGGCTTGGCGCCGCCGTAAGCGTGGTGGCCAGCGAAGATCCGCATACGAGGAGCGCTGGGCTTACAGAGCAACGGCTGGTCAGTTTCCTGGGAGACCGAGGCTCTTCAGGTAGGTGAGGCGGGCGTTTATGGCTGCGGCGAAGTGGCGCCAGTCGAGGCTGTCGACCGGCTCGATCGGGCTCGGGTTCTCCAGCGAAGAGGTCACGTAGCAGACGGCGTCGTAGAGCTGCTCGTCGACGAGTCGTTGGCAGAAGATACCGAAGCGGTCCTGGTACGAGGTGCCGTGCCACATGCCGTCAACCGGCAGCCCGCTTTTTGCGATCTTGACCGGAGACCGTGACCCCTCGCCGTCCTGCATGATGAAGAAGTAGCCGAGCCAGGGCTTCTCCTTCGGGAACAGCTCTGCCAGGGCCGCGCGGCGCAGGTCGACGGCGCTGCCGAGGGCTTCTTCGACTCGGTTGTTGTAATTGTTGCCGTACGACGGCCCGCCCAGCCCTTTGAGCTCGAAGGCCGCGATGAGGACGCCCTCGTGGACGACCACGACGTCCCATTGCTTCTGAGGCCGGTAATAGCCGGGCAGGGCGAGCCCCTGGGACTTGGCGACGCGGATACTCTCGGGCGGGTAGCCGGCGTCGAGGAAGAACTTGGCCAGGAGGGTGGCGATCGCGTCGAAGTGCTTGCCGCCCCGCACGGTGCCCGCGGTGCCGGCGCCCACCGCGTCCCGGATCATGGACTGCTCGCCCTGCATCTGCTTGGCACCCCAGTAGGCGGCTATGGCGTCCTCGAAGTCCTGGCGTGTGACGGTCACCGTCGGCTTCTCCTACTCGGGTAGTTCGGCAAGTTCGTACACGCGCAGCGCGGCCTCGGTGGCAGCCTCCACGTCCCGACGATCGAAGGCGTCCGCGAGCGCGGCCCTGTCCCGCTCGTCGATCGCGTCTGGTTCGGGAACACGGATCTTACGGAGGTACTGGGCCTGGAAGCGAAGGGTTCCCCCGCGCATCCGGACCGCGTAGGCCTCCACGAATGCCTGGGCGATCCTCGACAGCAGCAGGCCGCCGAGAACACGCAGGTCCCAGGTGTCCGAGACGATGTAGTAAAGGTTGTGGTGAGGGTACAGGCCACCTTCGTCAAGGACTGGATGGATCGTCAACTTCATGTCCGGGAACAGCAGTTTGGGTCGGCGGGTGAGGCGAGCGTCGACCTTGTCGATCGTCTTGTACCAGCGGTGGGGCTGCTTGACCGCCACGTACCGCTTACGCAGAGCGTCCCCGTGCCTGTCGAGGTAGGAGGCGAGCCGAGGGTAGGCGCCGAGGTCGACCAGGTCGCCGTCTGTGCTCCACGGATTGACCAGGTAGGTGCCGCCCCAGTCGAGGGTGCCGTTAGTGGTGTCGCGGACCATCGCCATCGGCAGCAGCCGATCGGGTTCGACCGCGTCGGCGTCCTGGGTGAGGAACACCTTGTCCGCGCCGGTGGCGACTCCGATGCCGACACGTGTCCCGGTGCGGGGATCCTCCAGTAGACCGAACCGCTTGGTGAGGTCTTCCAGCATCGCCAGCCGGGCCGGGGGAGCCGCCGGCCAGGACTCTTCCCCGGGGAACCAGTACGGCAGGCGGACGGCCTGGAAGGCTTCCGAGTCGATCTGCTCGCGGGCTTCGGACCGGCACCAGACGGCGAAGTCGCGGGACTGCGAGGCGTCGAAGGCCCGTGTGGTGTCGGCGACGACGGCCTGCCCCTGGCGACGGTTGGAGATGACCGTGATCGCCGGATACGCCGAGACCTGCTCGTCGAAGGCGTCCACGTCGTGCATGGTCAACACCAGGTCCATGCTGAAACCGCGGGTCACAAGGCGGCGCAGGGCGCGGCCGTACTGGTTGCGCATCCAGCGGTCGGCGCAGATGAAGCCGAGGCGGCCACCCGGGATGAGGCTGCGCAGGGCGGTCTCGTAGAAGCCGATGTAGATGTCGGCCCGGCCGCTCATGGTGGGGCAGGCATCCCGGTAGGCGGCCATGCGGTCGTCGGGGACGTCTTCCAGCCGGATGTAGGGAGGGTTGCCCACGACGAAATCGGCGCGGTGGCCGGAGTCGGCCTGGAGCAGGTAGTCGCCCTGGCGCACCCACGCCGCGGCAGCCTGCTCGGAGTCGGCTGAGCCCCAGCCCTCATCCTGTAGTGCGCGTGTGATCAGAGTCTGGCTCTGCTCCACGTTGTGGTCCAGCAGATCGAATGCCCGAACCGCCTCAATCGCGTCGGTGAGGGGGCGGCCGTGGGTGTGGCAGGAGGCGCTTACGCGGGAGGCGATGGCTCCCAGGAACGCGCCGGCGCCACAGGCCGGCTCGATCAGCTTGGTATCGCACAGGTCCTTGTCAGGCGTGTAGCCGATCAGGTCCAAGATCAGCTCGACCACCCAGCTACGGGTGAACACCTCGCCATGTTCCACGGCCTCCTGTAGAGACTTGGGAAGGGCGAGGCTGTCGGTGCCGAAGAGCGCGAGAGTTGCCACCCTTGGACACTATCGCCTCAGACACAACGAGCCGGATTCGTCCACAGAATGTACTCACCTGCTGACAGCGGGGGCAGTGCTCCGGGCGCAGGCCGGTCGAGTCAGGTAGCCACCTGCGCAACGTGCTGGGCCGTCGCTGGTCCGTGGGAGGGGTGGCCAACGACGAGAAACGAGAACAACCGGTGACGGCTCAGCCGCAGGTCAGAACGTGGTTGTTTGAGTAGCCGCCAGGCTGCGGAACCGGTCGTGAAGAAGCAGGGCAAGAAGTAGCAGACGCCCCGCGGGCAGGCACCTGTCGCTGCTGGTGGATAGTGGGAATCCCATGACTAGGATCGCCGGTCATGGACTGGCTGGAGCGGGCCGCGAAACTGCGGCAGTGGACCAAGGGCGGGACGCGCGCCCCGCACAAGCCGCTGCTCTTCCTGTACGCCCTCGGCCGGTTTCAGCGGGATGCCGAGGGCGAGCTGCGGTACACCGCTGTCGAGCAGGACCTGAAGCGGCTGCTGGCCGAGTACGGCCCGGCCAACCGGACGACGCCGTCCTACCCCTTCCACCACATGGAGAACGACGGTGTGTGGGAGGTACGCACCGATCGCGGCCCCGGAAGCCCCGGAAGCAGCGTGCGGGTACTGCGGGCGACGGGAGCCGCGGGCAGGCTGTCGGCGGAACTGCGGGCGGCGCTGCGGCGGGAGCCGTCGCTGCTGGGCCGGATGGCGCGGACGCTGCTGGACCTCAACTTCCCGCCGTCCCTCCACGGTGACCTGTGCGAAGCCGTCGGCCTGGAACTGGAGCCGCCGGAGGGCGAGCTGCCCTCGGACGCGCGACGGCAGCGGGACCGGCGCATGCGGGAACAGGTCCTGACCGCGTACGAGTACCGGTGCGCCTTCTGCGGCTACGACGGCAGAATCGGTGCGACGCCGGTCGGCCTGGAGGCCGCACATGTGCGCTGGTGGGCGTTCGGAGGCCCGGACGACGTCGACAACGGACTGTGTCTGTGCTCGCTGCACCACAAACTCTTCGACAAAGGTGTCCTCGGCATCGGCGACGGCCACCGCGTCCTGGTCTCGCAGCGCTTCGTGGGGCACAGTCCTGCCGCTCGCGAGCAGGTCATAGCGCTCTCGGGCCGTCCCCTCACCGGCCCGCAGCCGGGCGCCCGTCCCGTGGCGGCTGACCACCGCTCCTGGCACAGGGACCAGGTCTTCCAGGGCACCCCGAGACCCGCCAGTACGGTCTGACCGCACTGCCGGAGTGCTGTGAGACGGCAGCCTGCACGTCAGCGGGCGGCGAGTGAGGCCCCTCGCGTGGTCTGCGGGGCTACTCGGCGGGGAGGGAGTCGCGCATCGCCTTCGCGGTGGCGGCCGGGTCGTAGTCCTCGGGGACGCCTTCGACCAGGATGATGTCGCCCTCGATGTGCCGTGAGCGCAGCGGCGCGATCTCCTGGTACGCGGGTGACTCCCACCAGGCCCGTGCCTCGGCGATCCCGGGGAAGCCGATCACCACGACGTGCCCGGGCCAGCTGCCCTCCTTCACCTCGTGCGGGGTGGCGTGCACCAGGAAGCGCCCGCCGTACGGCTCGAAGGTGGCGGGGACGCGCTCGACGTACTCGGCGATCTCCGGGTGCGGGGCGGCCTCCTGCAGGTGAGCTATCGCGTAGGCGGGCATGCTGTCCTTCCGGTCGGCCGAACCTGGTACGCCGAGCATGGCATGCCGGAGCGTCGGGCGCATGACCTGGGCGGCAATGCGGCCGGGGGCCGGAGAGCCGCTGAGTTCGGGTCAGCGTCCGTGCCAGTGGGTACCCTTGACACTGATGTGAGACCGGACCGATGCCAGGGAGGGCGTATGTCCAAGGGGAGTTCTCGCCGTCGCAGTGCTGCGCTCGCCGGCGGCGGGTCGGTGCTGGATCTGTCCGGGGTGGCCACCTATCGCGCGCGGCGGCGGGAGCGCGCGGCGGGGGCGGCGGGGTTGGAGTCGGATTGGCAGAACGTGGGCCAGGAGCTGCGCCGGGCGATGAAGAAGCACGGCCGGACAGCGGTGAAGAAGAGCCGCTGACCTCGGTACCGGCTCCGCGCCGGACCGAGCCCGGCAGCGACGAGACCGCCGTGCCCCACGAGGGGGAGCTGCGGATCGCCCGCATGGTGGTGGGCGAGCTGCGTCATGCCGGGCCGCTGCCGCCCCCCGAGTTACTGGCCGGCTATGAGCGGGTGCACGACGGGCTGGCCGAGCGGCTTGTCTCCATGGCGGAGCGGGAGCAGTCCCACCGCCACTACATGGACCGCACCGACATGACCGAGGCGAACCGCCTCGCCCGGAGGGGCCAGCTCTGTGGACTGCTGGCGCTGGTCGTCCTCGCGGCGGTCGCCGTCACCCTGGCGATCGTGGGCGAGCCCTGGGCCGCCGCGATCCTCGGCACCATCGACGTGCTGGGCGTGGTCGGCGTCTTCGTCGCCGGCCAGAAGTTCTCCGCCGCCTCCTCCCAGCCCGAACCGCGGCCGGAGCAGGACGAGATGCCGTCCTTAGTCAGAGTCCATCCGCCCGACGGAAGCTGACCGGCGCCCCACAGCGGCCTAGGCCGGTTGCCCGTCAGTCTGCGGCTGTGTGGCTGTGACCGCGGGCAATGAGCGGGCGTGCGTTGCGCCGGATCACCCTCAGGCAGTTGCCTCGTCGCGCTTCAGGGCGCTGATGAAGGACGTCCAGCTTCCTGCGGGAAGAGTCAGCGCGGGGCCGTCGGGGTACTTGCTGTCGCGGATCGGCAGGCGGCGGTCCCGGAGAGGGGCCATCTCCAGGCAGTTGCCTCCCTGGCCGCTGTAACTGCTGCGCTGCCACTGAGTGTTCTCGCGATCCCGAACCAACGTAGTTGCCCCCTTGTCGCTGAGCTTCGTGCTCTCCTCCGGGTTGGACAGTCGCACGGTGGAGCGGGACGGAGCAAGGGCCCGGGGGACCGGGCCCGGAAAGCGCGGCGGGGTTGGCGGAAGAGGGCCCGGTTCGGGGTGTCCCCGGCGGCGCGCCCGCCGCGCTGTGGGCCCCGCGCGCCCCCGGAGGGGTCAGCTGCCGACGGGTTTGCGTTCGGTGTTGGTGCGGGTGGCGGCGCGTTCCATGCGGTCCAGCCAGTCGCTGCCGGGCGGGAGCTGCTGGAGGGCGGTGGCCTTGCCGTGGCGGAGGCGGACGAAGGTCTCCGGGAGCCGGGCAGCCAGCCGCCGGTGGGCGAGACGTCCCAGGAACCAGGCGGCACCGGCCCCGTTGGCGAGGCCGACGGGCACGGTCAGCCAGGCGAGCGCGCCGCCGCCGGCGGCCAGGCCGGTGACGAGCGCCGCGAAGGTGGGGATGATGAGCAGCCCGGTGCCGTACATGGCGATCCACACCTGGTAGGACACGTCGCCCGCGTCGTTCGGGCCGATGCGGTACTTCGGGTCGACGCCGGGGGTCGCGGCGATCACCGACAGCAGGACCGCGACGCCGGTGCCGGCGCCGAGCAGTGCCGCCAGCAGGCCCAGCGCGTAGGGCCAGGCCCAGTGCTGGCCGGAGAGCACGGTGAAGACGGCGGTCATCAGCAGCGCGGCCGGGCCGCACAGCAGGAGCAGCGCGAACTGCCGGCCGCGGATGTCGTGGCGGGCGGTGTTCTCGTCGGCGCCCACCACCGTCTGCCACAGCGCGGTGCCGTCCTGGCCGTAGAGGTTGCAGGCCACCAGGGCGGCCATGAACGCCACCGAGACGCCCGCGAACGGCAGCATCTGGGGGATGCCCGCGACGATCCCGATCAGGGCGATGAACACACCGGTCCAGACCCCGCACTGGAGCTCCAGGGAGCGCCACGGGTCGCGCCACCACTGCCGCAGCTCCTTGCCGGCCACGCTCCACGCGGGGGTGTCCGGCAGCAGCGGACGGGTCGTCAGGACGCCGGTGCCCAGCGGGGGACGGCGGCGGTGCGGCGTGGCGTTGCGGGTGCGGGGGGTGAGCAGCAGCGCGCACAGTGCGGAGGGGATCGCCGCCGCGGCGGCCAGTGCCAGCAGCAGTCCGGCCGCCGTGCCCCAGCGCCCCTCGGCGCCCGCCTCCACGGCCAGGACCGGCCAGGAGGTGGGGAGCGCTTCGAGGACGCGGGCGGCGGTGTCCGGCAGGCCGTCCCGGACGAGTCCGGCGATGCCCTCGCCGACGGCGGACAGCGCCACCCAGCCCACCATCAGCCCGGCGATCAGCGCTCCGTACTGGATGCCGGACATGGCCACCCCCAGCCGGGAGCCCATCGCCGCGCCGAGCAGCGCGTAGACCACCCGGGAGGTGGCGACCACGGCGACGAGCAGCAGCGGCAGCGCCACGGCGGCCACCGCCAGGGACGGCGGGGAGAGCAGGTAGGCGTGCGCGCCGAGCACGGCGAGCGAGAGCAGGGTGACGGCAGGGCCGACGCCGACGCACACCGTGATCATCAGAGCGACGCCCAGCCATCGCCGGTTCAGCGGCAGGTGCGCGAACCACTCCGGGCGCAGCACCCCGGCGCCGGAGGTCAGCACCGGGCCCAGGGCCCAGCCGGTGCCCCACAGGGCGAGGACGACCAGCAGCACGTCGTGCCGGGCGCCGTCGCTCCCGGCGGCCAGCACGGCTGCCCAGGTGGCGAGCACGGCGAGGGGGGCGACCACCCAGCGGGTGATCCGCAGACCCTGGGTGCTGTGGCCGAGGATGGTGAACTTCAGCCGGATCAGGTCGCCAACCATGCCAGTTCCCCCTCACCCATCTCGCGGCGGCCCGCCAGCCGCACGAACGCCTCCTCCAGCGTTCCCCCGCCGCGCACCTCATCAAGGGTGCCCTCGGTGCGGCCCCGGCCGTCGGTGATGATCGCGACCCGGTCGCACAGCTGCTCCACCAGCGGCATCACGTGACTGGAGAGCACCACCGAGCCGCCGGCCGCGGTGAAGCGGCGCAGGATCGCGGTGAGCACCCGGCCGGAGACCGGGTCCACCGCCTCGTAGGGCTCGTCGAGCACCAGGACCCTGGGAGCGTGCAGCAGGGCGGTGGCCAGCCCGATCTTCTTGCGCATGCCGGTGGAGTACTCGATGACCAGGGCCCCGGCCCGCTCGGCCTCGTCCAGTTCGAGGACGCGCAGCAGTTCGGCGGTGCGGGCGGCGATGGTGTCCCGGTCCATGCCGCGCAGCCGTCCCCAGTAGGCCAGCAGTTCGCCGCCGGTGAGGCGTTCGGGCAGGGCCAGGCCGTCGGGCAGGACGCCCAGCAGCCGTTTGGCCCGCGCGGCGGAGGCCTGGTCCGCCCAGATGTCCTCGCCCATGATCCGGGAGGTGCCGGAGTCGGGGCGCAGCAGGCCGACTGCCATCGACAGGGTGGTGGTCTTGCCCGCGCCGTTGGGGCCGACCAGGCCCATCAGGCAGCCGCGCGGCACGGTCAGGTCGACCGCGTCGGCGGCCCGGGTCTCGTGGAACGTCTTGGTCAGGCCCGCCAGCTCCAGGGCGGGCGGGAGGCCGGCCGTGCTGCCGGGGTCCGGGGGAGAGGTCGGGATGGACATGGCAGCACTGTGCCGGGGCGTGCCGGGTAGGGGCCATCTGTCGGGGGGCCGGAGTTCTCCGGCCGGCCGGCAGAGGCGCGTGGGCCCGTGGCGTGCGTAGGCTCCGGTGCATGGACGGATCGGCCGGTGCCGGTGTGCGGGGCAGCGGCCTCGAGGGGCGGTTGCAGCGGTGGGTGCTGCCCGGCGAGCTGCTGGCGACGGACGGCCGACGGCCGGTGCGCCGCACTGCCCGGGACTGGCTGGTGGACTCCCTGCTGTTCCTGTGGGCGGTGTTCCTGTGGCTGGTGATGCTCGAGCAGGTCCCCGGGCACCTTCCCGTCTGGTTGCGGGCGGTGGATGCCCCGGCGGGGGCCGTGAGCTGTCTGGCGCTGTGGCTGCGGCGCCGCTTCCCGGCCGGGCTGGCGCTGGCGATGGTGCCGGTCGGCGGGCTGGTGAACAGCAGCGTCGGCGCGCTGATGGTGGTCATCGCGAACCTCGGGCTGCGCGTGCCGTGGCGTCCGGCCCTGGCGGTGCTCGGCCTGCACCTGCTGGGCGCGGTGCCCTACATGGTGCTGTACACGCTGCCGTACGAGGGCGGCTGGCCCACGGCGGCCTTCATCGTCGCGTTCTACCTGGTGTTCTTCTCCTGGGGCGGGGCGATGCGGGCCCGGCGGCAGCTCGTGGTGCGGCTGCGGCAGGACGCGGAGCGGGAGCGGGCCGAGCACGTCCGCCGGCTGGCGGACACCCGCCGGGCCGAGCGGGAGGCGATCGCCCGGGAGATGCACGATGTGCTGGCCCACCGGATCTCGCTGCTGTCGGTGCACGCGGGCGCGCTGGCCTACCGCACCGGCGACGCCGCCGGGTCGGCCGCTCCGCTGTCCGGGGCGGAGGTGCACCGCAGCGCGCAGATCATCCGGGACAACGCCCATCAGGCGCTGGAGGAGCTGCGGGAGGTGCTGACGGTGCTGCGGGGGACGGGTGGTGAGCTGGGCAGCGCCCGGCCTCAGGTGGCGCTGGCGGACATCGCCGGGCTGGTGGAGGAGGCACGCCGGTCCGGGCAGCCGGTGGAGCTGGAGGAGAGATGCGCGGCGGGTGCGGGCGGCGGGCCGCGCCCCCAGGTGCAGCGCACCGCCTACCGGGTGGTGCAGGAAGGGCTGACCAACGCCCGCAAGCACGCGCCGGGCGCCCGGGTGACGGTCTCGGTGACGGGGGAGCCGGGGACCGGGCTGACGGTGCGGGTGGCCAACCCGTTGCCGGTCGGTGTCACCCAGGCCGAGATTCCGGGGGCGGGTGCCGGGCTGACCGGGCTGGAGGAGCGTGTCGGGCTGGACGGCGGCGAGCTGGAGCACGGCAGCACGGACGGGACGTTCCTGCTGCTGGCCCGGCTGCCGTGGGCCCGGGGCCGAGTCGGTACCGGGCCTGGTGGTGGCGGCACCGGCGGTGTAAAGTGATATCACTTTTAATGGACCATGCACGGGGGACACCATGTCCGCACTTCCTGACAGCAACGACACCAACAGCAGCGGCACCGCCGCCACGAACGCCGCTCCGCTGCCCGACGCACCGGAGATGCCGCAGGCGCCGGTCGAGGAGCGGCCCGCGCACAACATCAGCGGCGGGCTCGGGCTGCTCATCGCCGTCCTCGGTCCGCTGCTCGGCATCGGCGTGCTGCTGGCCGGAGTCGCCGTCGGCTTCGACCCCGGCGACCGGCCCGCGCTCGGGATTCCGCTGATCGTCATAGGCGCCCTGCTGGCCATCGCCTCGCTGTTCGCCTGGAACGGCGTGAAGATGGTGGCCCCCGGAGAGGCCCGGGTCATCCAGCTCTTCGGCCGCTACGTGGGAACGCTGCGGACCGACGGGCTGCGCTGGGTGAACCCGCTGACCAGCAGCACCAAGATCTCCACCCGGATCCGCAACCACGAGACCGCCGTCATCAAGGTCAACGACGCCGGCGGCAGCCCGATCGAGATCGCCGCCGTCATCGTCTGGCAGGTGGAGGACACCGCGCAGGCCACCTTCGCGGTGGACGACTACGAGGAGTTCGTCACCACCCAGACGGAGACCGCGCTGCGGCACATCGCCACCAACTACCCGTACGAGTCGGCCGGTGACCTGTCCCTGCGGGACAACGCCGAGAGCATCACCGACCAGCTCTCCGCCGAGGTCGAGGCCCGGGTCGGCGCGGCCGGGGTGAAGGTGATCGAGTCCCGCTTCACCCACCTCGCCTACGCGCCGGAGATCGCCGCCGCCATGCTCCAGCGGCAGCAGGCCGGAGCGATCATCGCCGCGCGCCGGGAGATCGTCGAGGGAGCCTGCGGCATGGTGGAATCGGCCGTGGCCCGGATCACCGCGCAGGACTTCGTCGAACTCGACGAGGAGCGCAAGGCCGCCATGGTCTCCAACCTGCTCGTCGTGCTCTGCGGTGACCGCACCCCCCAGCCCGTGCTGAACGCGGGGTCGCTCTACCAGTGACGGAGGAACCCGCCCGGCGGCGCGCCCCGCGCAAGCAGGTGCTGCTGCGGCTCGACCCCGCGGTCCACGACGCGCTCGCGCGGTGGGCCGCGGACGAGCTGCGCAGCACCAACGCCCAGGTGGACCTCCTGTTGCGGCGGGCGCTCACGGAAGCCGGCCGGATGCCCCGCACGGCCCAGCCGCACCCTCCTCGCGGGCGCCCGCCGCGGCGCGAAGCGGGGGAGTGACGCCCGCTTCGGCGGCGGGCCGGAGTGCGAGGGCTGCGGCGGGTCGTTCCCGCCGTCCGGTCCCGATAGCGTGGGCCCATGACCATCCGGGTGCTGCTCGTGGACGACGACCCTCTGGTGCGCACCGGGCTGCGGCTGATGCTCGGCGGGGCCGGGGACCTGGAGGTCGTCGGCGAGCTGGCGGACGGCGCGCAGGTGCCCGGGGCGGTCCGCGAACTGGCCCCGGACGTGGTCCTGATGGACATCCGGATGCCGGTGGTGGACGGCATCGAGGCCACCCGGGAACTGGCGGCGCGGGCCGCAGGGGACGCCCGGGCACGGGTCATCGTGCTCACCACCTTCGGCACGGACCGCAATGTGCTGGCCGCGATGCGCGCCGGGGCGGCCGGGTTCCTGCTCAAGCACACCGAGCCGGAGGAGATCGTCGAGTCGGTGCGGCGGGCCGCGCGCGGCGAGCCCGCCGTCTCCCCGGCGGTGGTGGCGACGCTGATGGCGCACGCGGCCGCGGACAGCGGTGCGGAGGAGTCCCGCCGCCGGTTCCGGGTGCTGACCGAGCGGGAGCGGGCGGTGGCCGCGGCGGTGGCCGAAGGGCTGTCCAACAGCGAGATCGCGGGACGGCTCCACCTGTCGGCCGGCACGGTCAAGACGCACATCTCCAGCGCGCTCGCCAAGCTCGGGCTGGACAACCGCATACAGCTGGCCATCGTCGCCCATGAGGCGGGCACCGGCCGCTGACCCGGCGCGCTGACCGGCCGGAGCGCGGCGGGCCCGCGGTGACGCACGGGCGAAGCCCCCGGCCGGCGGACGGGATCCGCCGGCCGGGGGCTTTCCGCCGGGGCCGGTGCCCGGCCCGGGTGCGCGGTGCGTCAGCCGCAGGAGCCGCCGCACTGGCACGACCCGCCGGACTGGCACCCGCAGGTGCAGCCCGAGCCGCAGCCGCAGGCCCCCGGCAGGGGCATCGGGTGCCGCCCGGAAGGAACCTCGGGGACGCGTATCGGGGGAGGGGAGTCAGCCATGGAATGTCCTCCTCGCAGGGGTTTCCGCCACCGGCCATTACCGCGCGCGGCCCCCGCGCCGGTCAACGGCGCTTTGGAGCATTCCGGGCGCTTTGGGCGCCCGGCGCTCACTCCGGCGCCCGCTCCGTCGTGGGAGGTGCGCCCTCCGCGCCGGCGGCCCGGCCCGTTCGAGGGGCCGGGCCGTACCCGTCACGCCTCGCCGGACTCCTGGGACGTGGGCGTCGCGGACCCCGGTGCGGACTCGGAGGAGGAGTCCGCCTCGAACTGGTCGGCGTACTCGCCGGTGACCAGGTAGACCACCCGGCGGGCGATCGAGACCGCGTGGTCGGCGAACCGCTCGTAGTAGCGGCCCAGCAGCGTGACGTCCACCGCCGTCTCCACGCCGTGCTTCCAGCGGTCGTCCATCAGGTGCTGGAAGAGGGTGCGGTGCAGGCTGTCCATCGCGTCGTCGTCGTGCTCCAGCTGCAGCGCCAGATCCACGTCCTTGGTGATGATCACCTCGGCGGCCTTCGCCATCAGGCGCTGCGCGAGCTGCCCCATCTCCAGAATGGTGGCGTGCAGGTCGCGCGGCACCGCCGAGTCCGGGAACCGCAGCCGGGCCACCTTCGCCACGTGCTGCGCCAGGTCCCCGCACCGCTCGAGGTCGGCGCTCATGCGCAGCGAGGTGACCACGATCCGCAGGTCGGTGGCGACCGGCTGCTGGCGGGCGAGCAGCGCGATCGCGCTGTTCTCCAGCTCGCGGTGCATCTCGTCGACCTTGTCGTCCGCCGCGATCACGCTCTCGGCGAGCTTCAGATCCGCGTCCAGCATCGACGTGGTGGCGCGGCCGATGGCGGAGCCGACGAACCTGGCCATCTCCACCAGGCTGTCGCTGATCGCGTCGAGCTCCTCGTGATACGCGTCACGCATGATCGTCCTTCCCCTCGCATGGCCCGCTGCCGAACGCGCGAGACCTTCGCTCCTACGCTCCCACAGCTGTTGCGCTCCTACGCTGCGCCTGTCAGACGGCTGTCCGCGCCACGCCAAGTGAACCATCGCTGTCGTGAAGGTGAACTTCTCGGGGCGCCCGGTCGAGCATCTCCGGTCAGCCCTGTGGTTCACCGCGGGCCCCCGCATAGCCTGAGGGTATGGACGTGAACGCGGCAGTGGCCGCCGTGGCGGCGATCGCCGGGCTGGGGACCGGCGTCATCGCCATGCTCGCGTTCCGCATGAGCGAGCGCGAGCGGACCCGCCCGCTGCGCAGCGGGCCCCCGCCGGAGAACACGCTGCCGGCCGGAGTGGACACGGTGCTCTCGGTCCTGCGGTCCTCCGCGGTGGTGCTGGACGAGGCGGACGGCGTGGTCAAGGCCAGCTCGGCGGCGTACGCGCTCGGGGTGGTGCGCGGCGGCCGGCTGGCGGTCGAACCGATGCTGCAGATGGCCCGTGAGACCCGGCGCGACGGCGAGATCCGCCAGGCCGAGCTCGATCTGCCCCGGCGCGGCAAGGGCCGCACCGACGCGCTGGCGGTCTCCGCCCGGTCCGCGCCGCTGGGCTCACGGCTGGTGCTGCTGCTGGTGGAGGACCTCACCGAGGCCCGGCGCATCGAAGCGGTGCGGCGGGACTTCGTCGCCAATGTCAGCCACGAGCTGAAGACCCCCGCCGGGGCGCTGTCCCTGCTCTCGGAGGCCGTGCTGGACGCCGCCGACGACCCGGAGGCGGTGACCCGCTTCGCCGGCCGGATGCAGATCGAGGCCACCCGGCTGACCAACCTCGTGCAGGAGCTCATCGACCTCTCGCGGGTGCAGGACAACGACCCGCTCACCCACGCCGAGCCGGTGGAGGTCGGGGAGCTGATCTCCGAGGCCGTCGACCGGTGCCGGCAGCAGGCGAGCAGCAAGCAGATCACCATGGTGGTCGGCGGCACCCCCGGCCTGACGGTGTGGGGTCACCGCAGCCAGCTCGCGGCGGCGCTGGGCAACCTGGTGGAGAACGCGGTCAACTACAGCCCGGCGCACACCCGCGTCGCCATCGCGGCCGCGGTGGTGCCCGGGCGCGGTGGCGAGCAGATCGAAATCTCCGTCACCGACCAGGGGGTGGGCATTCCCGAGAGCGACCGGGACCGGATCTTCGAGCGGTTCTACCGCGTGGATCCGGCGCGCTCCCGGGCGACCGGGGGCACGGGCCTGGGCCTGGCCATCGTCAAGCACGTGGCCGCCTCGCACGGCGGGGAGGTCCTGGTGTGGAGCTCGGAGGGACAGGGCTCCACCTTCACCCTGCGGCTGCCGGAACCCGGCAGCGCGCGGGAACGCCACCGTTCGGCCCGGCGCCGCCGGGAAGGGCCGAGCGGCACGCTCCACGAACCGGCGGCATTCCCCGACAGCGCCGACGCTGACGCGGACACCACCAATGATCATGCCCGGGAGGTTCTTCCGTGACCCGAGTGCTCGTCGTAGAGGACGAGGAGTCGTTCAGCGACGCTCTGTCGTACATGCTCCGCAAAGAGGGGTTCGAGGTCGCCATCGCGCCCACGGGTCCGGAAGGGCTGGACGAGTTCGAGCGCAACGGCGCCGACCTGGTCCTGCTCGACCTGATGCTGCCGGGGCTGCCCGGCACGGAGGTCTGCCGGCAACTGCGCAGCCGGTCGAACGTCCCGGTGATCATGGTCACCGCCAAGGACAGCGAGATCGACAAGGTCGTCGGCCTGGAGATAGGGGCCGACGACTACGTGACCAAGCCGTTCTCCTCCCGCGAACTGGTGGCCCGCATCCGGGCGGTGCTGCGCCGCCGGGGTGAGGCCGAGGAGGAGAGCCCGGTGGCCCTGGAGGCCGGGCCGGTCCGGATGGACGTGGACCGGCACGTGGTGACGGTCTCGGGCCGCAAGGTGGATCTGCCGCTGAAGGAGTTCGACCTGCTGGCGATGCTGCTGCGCAACGCCGGGCGGGTGCTGACCCGGATGCAGCTCATCGACCGGGTCTGGGGCGCGGACTACGTCGGCGACACCAAGACGCTGGACGTGCACGTCAAGCGGCTGCGGGCGAAGATCGAGCCGGACCCGGGAGCGCCCCGGTACCTGGTGACCGTCCGCGGGCTGGGCTACAAGTTCGAGCCCTGACAGGGGGGCGGGGAAGGACCGCCGGCGGCCGGAACGGGGCCCCCGGGCGCATGCCCGGGGGGAGAGCGATCTCCCGGCCGCCGGTGAACGCGAGGCGGTGCCGCCGGGATCAACGGCGGCACCGCCTCGCTGCTGTTCTTCCGCTGTCGCGCGACCGGCCGGGGTCAGTCGCCGGACTCGGTGTCGTCCTCGGAGGTGTCCTCGTCGCGGGCGCCCTCGGTGCCCTCCTCGCCGGCGTCCTCGTCGGTGCCGGGCTGGTCGGTGCCGGTGTCGGAGCCGTCCGACTCCACGCCGTCCTCGTCCTCACGGGCGTCCTCGGTGTCCTGCCCGGCGCCCTGGCCCGTCTCGGGGGAGGGGGAGGGGCCCCACTCCTGGTAGTGCTGCCAGTGGCCGTCGGCCGGGACCACCCGGGCGTACAACTCGGCCCGGCCGCTCTCGCTCAGGTCGAAGACGAGGTGCTGGGCATTGCCCAGGGCGACGCCCGCGGCCTCGGCGTCCTCGATGACCGCGGCGGCGTTGCCCTCGCCGCCCAGCGCGACGGAGCCGCGCGGCGGGAGGACGATACGGCTGTCGCCCTCGGCCGGGACGAGCTGGATCTCCTGGCCGGTGTCGGCCAGGACGATGGCCTCCAGGGTCTGTTCCTCGCTGCCGTCGTTGAACAGCCGGGCGCTGACCGAAGCCGGCCCGTCGCTCTCCTCGCTCATGACGATGTTGACGTTCTGGATCTGGATGTCATCGACCCGGACCGTGGCGTTCCGGGGGTTCACGCCTCCGGTCTGGGCGTCGAATCCGGCTCCGCAGGCGGCGGTCAGCGGGGCGATCGAGAGCACGATCGCGGCGGCGAGGGCGCCGCGTCGAAGGCTGCGGCTCACGGCGGCGGCATCTCCTAGGACGAGCTTGGGCGGACCGGGAACGTACGGCCGGACCGGACTGTCAACGGGTCTGTCAGCGGCCTCAGAGTACCGACCCCCTCCGGCGCTCCCGCAGCCGACCCACCCGGTAGGGGCCGGACGGGTGCGCCGGAGGCGGGGACGGAGCCGGGCGGGAGGCATGAACGGACCGGCCGCCGCCCCGAAGCGTTAATCGCGACAAATCGGACATCTTTCGAGTGGCGTGTGAGGGGTGTGCCAAGTTCTTCCGGTTCTGCCGCCTTGTTTCCCGAACGGCCGATCCCGGCTCTCACCTGCGGATACCCGTCCGAGCCCCCCTCGCGCAGCACGCCCGGGCGGCCCTTGTCAACCCCCGAGATGTGGTCTGACCTGCGAAAACGTCAGTCATATGGCCTTCGGCCCGTGTTACCCTGGATAGCCACGGAAGGGGTACCTGTCACATGACGTTCAAGGTTGGCGACACCGTGGTCTATCCCCATCATGGGGCCGCGCTGATCGAGGCAATTGAAACGCGCCAGATCAAGGGTGTGGACAAGACCTACTTGGTACTGAAAGTCGCCCAGGGTGACTTGGAAGTGCGCGTCCCGGCGGAAAACGCGGAACTCGTCGGCGTGCGCGATGTAGTGGGCCAGGACGGTCTGGACCGGGTCTTCGAGGTGCTGCGCGCGCCGTACGCCGAGGAGCCCACCAACTGGTCCCGGCGTTACAAGGCGAATCTGGAGAAGCTGGCATCCGGGGATGTCATCAAGGTCGCGGAAGTGGTGCGTGACCTGTGGCGCCGCGAGCGCGAGCGCGGGCTGTCCGCCGGTGAGAAGCGCATGCTCGCCAAGGCGCGGCAGATCCTGGTCAGCGAGCTGGCGCTCGCCGAGAGCACCAACGAGGACAAGGCCGAGACGCTCCTGGACGAGGTGCTGGCGTCCTGACGCCCGCCCTCGGCGGCAGCAGTCGTCGGTGAGAGTACCGCTCCGCAGCCACCGGAGCGGAGTGCTTGGCCACGGCAGGCGGTGAGCCCGTCCGTCGATGCCGGCCGATGCCCGCCGTCCCGCGGCGGTCTGCAGCGCCCCGAGGCACCCCGGGCATGAACGGTGCCGGACGGGCGCTGCGGCGTGCGCGACGCGGTGATCGCAATGCTGCGCGGGACGCCGCCTGTCCGCTGTGCCCGGCATCCGCTGTGCTCGGCTACGCTTCCGCCCCCGGGAGTCTTCTCCCCGGGCGTTCGTTCTCCCGACTGCTCGTTCCCCCGAGTGTGCGCCGGGTCGGTCTTTCCTCGGCCGGCGTGTCACGGAAGGGAAACCGGCCGGTGCCGTGCCCGGCACGCTCTGGCCATACCCACCCCTGCCCCGCCGACAAACCCTGTGGCAGTCAGAAATGTCAGACACCGCACACCCGCCGGCCGCCGCGCCGGCCCCCCGGACCGCCGCCGTCGTTCCCGCGGCCGGCCGTGGCGTACGCCTCGGGCCCGGCGCGCCGAAGGCGCTGCGCCAGCTGAACGGCACGCCCATGCTGGTGCACGCCGTCCGGGCCATGGCCCGTGCCCGCGCGGTGTCGCTGGTCGTCGTCGTCGCGCCCCCGGACGGCATCGCGGAGACCCGCGCGCTGCTCGATGAGCATCCCCCGCCCGCCTCGGTCGAACTGGTGGTCGTCCCCGGCGGTGACACCCGTCAGGAGTCCGTCCGCCGCGGCCTGGACGCGCTGCCCGAGGACATCGGCATCGTCCTGGTGCACGACGCGGCCCGGCCGCTGGTACCGGTCGAGGTCGTGGACAGCGTGATCGCCGCCGTCCGGGACGGCGCCCCGGCGGTCGTCCCGGCGCTGCCGGTCACCGACACCGTCAAGCAGGTGGCCCCGGGAGGCGTGCGCGGCGAACCGGAGCCGGTGACCGCCACCCCGGACCGCTCGCTGCTGCGCGCGGTGCAGACCCCGCAGGGGTTCGACCGCCGCGCCCTGGCCGCCGCCCACCGGCGGATCCCCGCCACCGGGGAAGGAGCCACCGACGACGCGGGGATGGTCGAGCGGACAGGCGTCCAGGTGGTCCTCGTCCCCGGCCACGAGGAGGCCTTCAAGGTGACGCGCCCGCTGGACATCGTGCTCGCCGAGGCCGTGCTGGCCCGACGGAGGCTGACCGATGGCTTCTGACCCGGGCGCGACGCCCGCCGTGCCGCGGATCGGCATCGGCACCGATGTGCACGCCTTCGAGCAGGGCCGGGAGCTGTGGTGCGCGGGCCTGCACTGGCCGGACGCCGAGTACGGCCTGGCCGGGCACTCCGACGGCGACGTCGCCGCGCACGCCGCCTGCGACGCGCTGTTCTCGGCGGCCGGGGCGGGCGACCTCGGCGCGCACTTCGGCACCGGGCGGCCCGAGTGGTCCGGAGCCGCCGGGGTCACCCTGCTCGCCGAGGCCGCCCGGATCGTCCGGGCCGAGGGCTTCGAGATCGGCAATGTCGCCGTCCAGGTGATCGGCGTCCGCCCGAAGATCGGCAGGCGGCGCGCGGAGGCCCAGCGGGTGCTGTCCGGCGCGGTCGGCGCGCCGGTGTCGGTCTCGGGCACCACCACCGACGGGCTCGGCCTGACCGGCCGGGGGGAGGGGCTGGCCGCACTGGCCACCGCTCTCCTGCTGCCGCGCTGAAAGCCCGCGCGGCACCACCGGCGCGGACACGGCGGATGCCGGGGTGCCGTTGGGTACGGTGCGCGGTAGTGCCCCCGCCCCCCCCACCGACGCCGAGGGAAGGTGCCCCGCATGACCGCCACCCTGTCCGACCGCCTCAAGCAGCTCCTGGACGACAAGACCTTCGTCTCCATCGCGACCGTTCAGCCCGACGGCAGCCCGCAGGTCTCGCCGGTGTGGGTCAAGCGGGACGGCGAACAGCTGCTGGTCTCCACCACCGTCGACCGGCGCAAGTACCTGAACCTGAAGCGGGACCCCCGCACCACCGTCGTGGTGATCGACTTCCAGGCGCCCTACAACTACGCGGAGATCCGCGGCACCGTGGAGATGACCACCGAGGGCGGCCCGGAGCTCATCGACGAACTGTCGCGGAAGTACACCGGCAGGAGCTACGCCGAGTTCAACGCGAGGGCGGGCCAGGACGCCCAGCGCGTGGTGGTCCGCATCACCCCGCACAAGGTCCTCGGGATGGGCGACCTGGCCTGACCTTCCGTCCGCCGCCCGCCGGGCCCCCGCGCCGCACGGGCGCGGGGCGCCGCCCGCGTTTCGGACTACCCTGGGACCGTGACTCTTCGCCTGTACGACACCAGCGCCCGGCAGATCCGTGACTTCGTCCCGCTCACGCCGGGCTGCGTTTCGATCTACCTGTGCGGCGCGACCGTCCAGGCGCCCCCGCACATCGGTCACATCCGCTCGGGGCTGAACTTCGACATCCTGCGCCGCTGGTTCACCTACCGCGGCTACGAGGTGACGTTCGTCCGCAACGTCACGGACATCGACGACAAGATCATCGCCAAGGGCGCCGAGCAGGACCGGCCCTGGTGGCAGATCGGCTACGAGAACGAGCGCGCCTTCACCGCGGCCTACGAGGCGCTCGGCTGCCTCCCGCCGAGCTGCGAACCGCGCGCCACCGGCCATGTGCCGGAGATGATCGAGATGATGCGCGGGCTCATCGAGCGCGGCCACGCCTACCCGGCCGACGGCAACGTCTACTTCGACGTGCGCTCGCACCCCGGCTACCTCAAGCTCTCCAACCAAAACCTGGACCAGCTCCTGCAGCCCGCCGGCGAGGGCGAGACGGGCAAGCGGGACCCCCGCGACTTCGCGCTGTGGAAGGCCGTCAAGCCGGGCGAGCCGAGCTGGGACACGCCCTGGGGCCGCGGCCGGCCCGGCTGGCACCTGGAGTGCTCGGCCATGGCGCACAAGTACCTGGGGTCCGCCTTCGACATCCACGGCGGCGGCGTGGACCTCGTCTTCCCGCACCACGAGAACGAGATCGCCCAGTCCGAGGCGTTCGGCGACGCCTTCGCCGCCTACTGGATGCACAACGCCTGGGTCACCATGAGCGGCGAGAAGATGAGCAAGTCGCTCGGCAACTCGGTGCTCGTCCACGAGATGGTCCGGCGGTGGCGGCCGATCGTCCTGCGCTACTACCTGGGCGTCCCGCACTACCGCTCGACCATCGAGTACAGCGAGGAGGCGCTGGCCGAGGCCGATGCCGCCTTCGGGCGCATCGAGGGCTTCCTGCAGCGCGCCACCGAGCAGACCGGACCGGTCGCCCCGGCCGCGGCGGTGCCCGGTGACTTCGCCGCCGCGATGGACGACGACCTGGGCGTCCCGCAGGCCATGGCGGCGGTGCACACCACCGTACGGCAGGGCAACGCCGCCCTCGCCGAGGGCGACAAGGAGTCCGCCGCCGCCCTGGTGGGACAGGTCCGGGCGATGCTCGGAGTGCTCGGTCTGGATCCGCTGGACGACGCGTGGTCGGGAGGGGCCGCCGACCGCGGCGCCGAACTGCACGCCGTGGTCGACTCCCTCGTCTCCCTGGTGCTCCGGCAGCGGCAGGCCGCCCGGGAGCGGAAGGACTACGCGACGGCCGACGCCATCCGCGACGAACTCAAGGACGCCGGACTGGCCATCGAGGACACCCCGCAGGGCCCCCGCTGGGAGCTCGGCACCCACTGAACGGACCGCCCCCGGCGACGCCCGGGGGCACCGTCACGCACACGTCGACACCGCCGGACCACAGGTCCGGCACCGCCCGCGCCGCCCGCCCGGCGACGGCCCGCAGGCCCTCGCCGGGCGGCGGCGCGCGCGGTGGAAAAGGAGTTCGGATCCCATGGCAGGCAACAGCCAGCGCCGCAACCGGCGCACGTCCAACAAGAAGGGCGCCCAGGTCGGCAGCGGCGGCAAGCGGCGCCGCGGCCTTGAGGGCAAGGGCCCCACGCCACCCGCCGAGATGCGCAAGGGCCACGTCAAGCAGCGCGCCGCCCAGGCCAAGATCCGCAAGCAGAGCGGCAAGCAGGCCCAGCGCCGCAGCAAGTCCGTCTCCGAGCTGGTGGTCGGCCGCAACCCGGTGGTCGAGGCGCTGCGCGAGGGCGTCCCGGCCAACGCCCTGTACGTGCAGCAGTTCATCGACACCGACGAGCGGGTGCGGGAGGCCGTGCGGCTGGCCGGGGAGCGGGGCGATGTCCGGCTGGTGGAAGGGCCGCGCCCGGAGCTGGACCGGATGACCGGGCACCTGAACCACCAGGGCCTGGTGCTGCAGATCCCGCCCTACGACTACGCGCACCCGGAGGACCTGACCGCGGCCGCCTTCGACCGCGCCGAGGACCCGCTGATCGTCGCCCTGGACGGGGTCACCGACCCGCGCAACCTGGGCGCCGTGGTCCGTTCGGTGGCGGCCTTCGCCGGACACGGGGTCGTCGTGCCCGAGCGGCGCGCGGCCGGCATGACGGCCGGGGCGTGGAAGACCTCGGCGGGCGCCGCGGCCCGCGTCCCGGTGGCCCGGGCCACCAACCTCACGCGAGCGCTGGAGGCGTATCAGAAGGCGGGGCTGCAGGTGGTCGGTCTGGCCGCGGACGGCGAAGCGGACCTGACGGAGCTGGCCGCCCTGGACGGGCCGGTGGTGATCGTGGTGGGCAGCGAGGGCAAGGGCCTGTCACGCCTGGTCGGCGAAACCTGCGACGTGCGGGCGCGCATCCCGATGCCCGGCGGCTCCGAGTCGCTGAACGCCGGGGTGGCCGCCGGAGTGGCGCTCTACGAGGCGGCTCGCCGCCGGGGATAGCGTGGCTCGCCGCCGGGGACAGCACGGCTCGCCGCCGGGGACAGCACGGCCCGCCGCCGGGGACAGCACGGCCCGCCGCCGGGGCCCGGGTCCGGCGGCGCCCGGCGGAACCCGTGCCCGGCGGGCTGGTGTTGACGGGTCGCGGACACATTGGTGCCGGGCAGGCAGTGTCTTAAGCCCGGGTCGCTCGGTTAGTGGGGCGTGGACACCAGAACACGCCGCAGGCCCAAGGGGGAGACGGCCCCGGGCGGTTTCACCGAGGACGATCCGGTGCTCAGCACGGTCAAGGTGCCGTCCGACCCGGCCCAGGTCGCCGTGAACCACGCGAGCTTCCGCGTCGAACTGGGCAGCCCCCCGCCGGTCAGCGGGGCGGTCATGACGGAAACCGTTCTGCTGCCGCGGGTCCCCGCCCCCGCCGCTCCGCGGGCCCCCGTCGCCGCGACCGCGCCGGCGGGCGGGCGCCGCCGCGCGGTGGTGATGTGGAGCGGCCGCAGCACCCCGGGAGACCCGGGCGCGACCGTCTCGCTGCTGCACGCCGTCCGCCGGGCCACGGCGGACCGGGAGCCGGACGGCGCGGCCACCCGCGTGCTGCCGCGTGTCCGGGCCACCCCGGCCGTGCCGTCCCCGGCGGGGCCGGGCGGGCAGCTCCCCGGCCCCCGGGGCGCGGAGCCGGACCCGCACAGCGGGGTGGAGCGGGCCACCGGCTTTGTGCCGGCGGTCCGCCGCGAGAGGACGCGTCCCCTCGACATCCCCTTCGCGGAAGGGGCGGGCGGCCCCGACGACTACGACGCGCACCAGGAATACGCCGGGCACGAGGACCACGACGCGCGGGACCGGGCCCTGGGCGGCGCGGACGAGGACGCCGCGGGCGGTCCGCCCGCCCGCCCCGGCGACGGCCGGCACGCCTTCTACCCCGGGCGCCGGATGAACCTGGGCGTCGTGCTGCTGCCGCTGCGGATTCTGCTCGGCTTCCTGGCGGTCTACGCCGGGATGGGCAAGCTGACCGACCCCGTGTACTTCGACGGCGGCGAGCGCGGCTCGATGGTCACCTGGCTGTCCTCGCTGGAGCCCTGGGGGCCCGCCGCGGTGCTCCACGGGTGGGCACTCGCCCACCCGGTGGGGGCCGGGCTGACCGTCGCCTTCACCCAGATCATCGTGGGGGTCCTGACCCTGTTCGGGCTGTGGCAGAGGTGCGCGGCAGCCGCCGGGGCGCTGCTGTCGGCGGCCCTGGTGATGACGGTGAGCTGGCGCACCGGGCCCGCCTACGACACCCCCGACCTCATTCTGCTGGCGGCCTGGAGCCCGCTGATCATCGCGGGCGCGCCGGTGTACTCGATGGACGCCCGGCTGGCCGGCGAGGCGTGGCGGACGCTGGGGCCGCGCGCGCCGCTGTCCGCGCTCCGGCGCCGGGTGCTGCGCCGCGGGTTGAAGCTGGGAGCGCTGCTGATCGGCAGCGCGCTGCTGATCGGCTCCATGCTGGGCGGCGCGGTGCGGTCCACCCAGGCCCCCGTCATGCCGGAGCCGGGGGAGCCGCCGCGCAACCACCTGCCCGGCTCGCCGCTGCCCCGTTCAACGGACGGCCCGGAGGGCTACGGGCCGGGCACGGGCCGGGAACAGGGCGAGGCGGCGACCGAGGAGACCACCTCGCCCGGCAGCGACACCGGGAGCGAGGGCGGGGAGCCGCAGGAGGGCGGAGAGCTCACCCAGGGGCCCCGGGAACCGTCCGGACAGTCGGAGCAGACCGTACAGGTGCCGCAGCAGCCGTCCTCGCCGCAGCAGTCCGTCCCAGTCCAGCCGGTGCCGAGCACCGGCGACGGCGGGGACGGCGGCGGCACTTCCGGCGGGGACGAGCCCTTCGCCGACGACGGCGGCGGTTCCGCGCCGGCCGACGAGGGAACCTCCGGCGGCAGCCGCAGCCTCATCGGCGGCCTGCTGGGCTGAGGAACGTCCGGCCGCCCGGGCCCCGGGCTTCCCGGCCCTGGCCCCGGCGGCCGCGCTGCGCGCTCAGCCTTCGCGCGGCTCCCCGCCGTCGCGGTGGCGTGAGGTGGTGGCGGCGAGTTCCTTGGCGGCTTCCGTGAGGTCCTTCGCGGTGTCGATCGCCCGCCAGTAGGCGCCCTGCGGCAGCGGGTAGCCGGCCAGCCGGCGTTCCCGGGCCAGCCGGGGGAAGGTGGTGCGCTCGTGGTCGCCACGGTCCGGCAGCAGCCCGGTGAACTCCGGTGAGAAGACGTAGACGCCGGCGTTGATGAGATACGGGGAGACGGGCGCCTCGATGAAGTCCAGCACCTGGCCGAACTCGTTGGTCTCCACCGCGCCCCAGGGAATCCGGGGCCGGGCCAGGGCCAGCGTGGCGACGGCGTCGCGCTCGGCGTGGAAGGCCGCCATGTCGCGCAGCGGGAAACGGGTCCAGATGTCCCCGTTGGTGGCGAACCAGGGCTCGTCGGGGCGCGGCAGCGCGGCGGCGGCGTACTTCAGGCCGCCGCCCCGGCCCAGCGGTTCGGACTCCACCACGGTGGTGACCCGCAGCGGCAGCTCGGTGCGGTCCAGCCAGTCCTGGAGCACGTCGGCGAGGTGCCCGCAGGAGACCACGACATCGGTGACGCCCTCGTCCGCCAGCCAGGCAAGCTGATGGCCGATGATGGGGACTCCGGTGCCCGGTATCTCCACCATCGGCTTGGGACGGTCGTCGGTGTAGGGGCGCAGCCGTGAGCCCTGGCCGCCGGCCAGGACCACCGCCTGCGTGGGCTGCGGGGCATCGGTCATGCCCCGCAGCGTATACGCGGCTCAGCGGGCGTCGGCGACTCCCGCCGCGAACGAGGTGTCGCACACCGGCCGGGCGTGCTGCTGGGCGCGGTGGGCGCTGCCGTACTTGGTGACCGCCGCGCGGCCGAGCTCGCGGGCCAGCTCCTCGCAGTGCGGTGCCAGGGAGGGCATGCGGTGCACGGCCTCCTGAAGGGCCGTCAGGGCGGCGCCCGGATCCTCCTCGTAGAGCAGGTCGGTCAGGCGCGCCAGCAGCAGGTCCTGAGGGGCGGGTGGCTCGGCCTCCTGCGCTGCCGTCTCCTCGCTGTGCTCCGCCGCGGCGGCCAGGACCGGGTGGGCGCCGGCCTCGGAGGAGGCCCAGGGAACCTGGGTGACGGCGAGTGTCCCGGACAGCACCAGGACGACCGGGAGGACGAGGGCGAGTGATCTGCCGATACGGCGCGCTGCCTGGTTCACTGGACGATTTTCCTCGCGTGACGACTGCTCGACGGCTTCGATGAGCCGGCCGGCCGGTGGAGCCGGGCCGCAACGCATCGTAGCGAGGTGTGGCCGTCCGGCGACATTCAGTCACTCCGACGAGTGACATGTGTCGCGTTTTCCCGGGTGGCGTGTTGACGCCGGGACGCCCGGAGGGGTCCGCGTCCCGTCGTGGCGGGAACGCGGCCCCCTCCGGAGGGCCGGGGTGCGTCAGTTCGTGAGGCGCTCGCCGGTGGAGGTGGCGAACACGTGGGTCTCACCCGGGCGCGGGATCACGTGGAGGGTGGCGCCCTTCTCCGGGATCTGCCGGCCGCCGACGCGGATGACGAGGTCCTTGCTCTCGCCGTCCACCTGGGCGGTGCCGTAGACGTAGCCGTCGGCGCCGAGTTCCTCGACGACGTTGACGGTGACCGCGAGGCCGGCCGGGGCGTCCTTGTCCTTGCTCATGGCCACGGCCGAGGGGTCGCCGTTGACGAGGTCGAAGTGCTCCGGGCGGCAGCCGACCACCACGTGGGTGTCGCCCTTGTTGATCGCCTCGGTGAGGGCCTCGCGCTCGACCGGGATGACGCTGTTGCCGAAGGACACGCCGCCGTCGGTGATCGGGACCTCTATGAGGTTCATCGCGGGGGAGCCGATGAAGCCCGCCACGAAGAGGTTGGCCGGCCTGTCGTACATGTTGCGGGGGCTGTCGACCTGCTGCAGCAGGCCGTCCTTGAGCACCGCCACCCGGTCGCCCATGGTCATGGCCTCGACCTGGTCGTGCGTGACGTAGACGGTGGTGACGCCGAGCCGCCGCTGCAGGCCGGCGATCTGGGTACGGGTCTGCACGCGGAGCTTGGCGTCGAGGTTCGACAGCGGCTCGTCCATGAGGAAGACCTGCGGCTCGCGCACGATCGCGCGGCCCATCGCGACACGCTGCCGCTGACCGCCGGAGAGCGCCTTCGGCTTGCGCTCCAGGTACTCGGTGAGGTCCAGGATCTTGGCGGCCTCCTCGACCTTCGCCCGGATCTCGGCCTTGTTGACGCCGGCGATCTTGAGCGCGAAGCCCATGTTCTGCGCGACGGTCATGTGCGGGTAGAGCGCGTAGTTCTGGAACACCATGGCGATGTCCCGGTCCTTGGGCGGCAGGTGGGTGACGTCGCGGTCACCGATGTGGATCGAGCCTCCGTTGACGTCCTCCAGGCCCGCGAGCATCCGCAGGGAGGTGGACTTGCCGCAGCCGGAGGGGCCGACAAGGACGAGGAACTCGCCGTCCTCGATGGCGATGTCGAGCTGGTCGACGGCGGGCTTCTCGCTGCCCGGGTAGATCCGGGTCGCCTTGTCGAACGTGACCGTGGCCATGATGCAGTCTCCTTCACCGGCAGGAACGTGCCGGACGATCCGAGTAAAGGTGGATGCCCTCACAGACGTGAGTGCTCTGTGAACCTAACCCGAAAGCTTCACGCTTGTCAGTAGCCCCGGCCGGGCGATCGCCCCGTCACGCCCGCGGGGCCTTGGGTACACTTCACCGCGACGCCGCCTTAGCTCAGCTGGTCAGAGCAGCTGTCTTGTAAACAGCAGGTCGTCGGTTCGAATCCGACAGGCGGCTCCACCGGCCGGGCCGGCCGCTGCGGCGGCCGGCCCGGCCGTCCACGGGCGAGGGCGCGGCCCCGGGAGCGGCTGCCGCTGTCAGTGGCGGGGGGCACCCTGGGGGCATGGCGAAGGCGAAATCCGTACGGCGGCCCCGGCTGCCGGAGATCACGCTGCCCGGGACCCGGCCGTGGAGCGGTCCGGAGCTGGAGGCGGAGGGGGACTACGACGGGCTCCTGCTTCAGGACGCGGACCTCACGGGCCAGGAGGGGCGGGGGGCGCACTTCCTGGACTGCCTGCTGCGCCGCTGTGTGCTGGACGAGGCGAGGCTGAAGCGGGTGCGGCTGGCGGACACCGTGCTGGAGGACATCCGCGGGGTGGGCACCGATCTGTCCGAGGGGCGATTGCGGGACGTGGAGATCACCGACGCCCGGCTGGGCGGCGTGCAGCTGAGCGGCGCCGAGCTGAACCGGGTCCTGATCCGTGGCGGCAAGATCGACTGGCTCAATCTCCGCCAGTCCCGGCTGACCGATGTGACCTTCTTTGGGTGCGTTCTGATCGAGCCGGACTTCGGCGGTGCCCGGCTGGAGCGGGTCTCCTTCGACGACTGCGAGCTGAAGGGCGTCGAACTGAGCAACGCCACGCTGCGGGATGTCGATCTGCGCGGCGTGGCCGGGCTGGAGGTGGCGCGCGGCGTGGACCGGCTGTCGGGGGCGGTGATCACCCCGTCCCAGCTGCTCGATCTCGCCCCGCTGTTCGCCGCGCACCTGGGCGTCCGCGTGGAGCCCTGACCGGGGGAGTCCTGGCCCGTGGAGCCCGCGCCGGCCGGGACGGCATGGCGAAGACCCCCCGGGGTGATCCGGGGGGCCTGCCGGCGGGGTGTCCCTAGACGTTGACGCCGAAGTCCTGGGCGATGCCCGCCAGGCCGGAGGCGTAGCCCTGGCCGACCGCGCGGAACTTCCACTCCGCGCCGTTGCGGTACAGCTCGCCGAAGACCATCGCGGTCTCGGTGGAGGCGTCCTCGGTGAGGTCGTAACGGGCGATCTCGGCCTCGCCGTTCTGGTTGACGACGCGGATGTAGGCGTTGCGGACCTGGCCGAAGTTCTGGCCGCGGGCCTCCGCGTCGTGGATCGAGACGGGGAAGACGATCTTGTCGACCTCGGCGGGCAGGCCGGCCAGGTCGACCTTGATCTGCTCGTCGTCGCCCTCGCCCTCGCCGGTGCGGTTGTCACCGGTGTGCACGATGGTCCCGTCGGGGGTGCTCAGGTTGTTGTAGAAGATGAAGTGCTGGTCCGACACGATCTTGCCCGCCGCACTCACGCCCAGTGCCGAGGCGTCCAGGTCGAAGTCCGCGCCGGTGGTGGTACGGACGTCCCAGCCGAGACCGACCGTGACGGCGGTCAGGCCCGGTGCCTCCTTGCTCAGCGAGACGTTGCCGCCCTTGGTCAGGCTCACACCCATGTACATATCCCCTTATTGTGTGGCTTCTTCAAGATTGATTGCCGGTGAAGAAGGTACCGTTTCCCCTCCCAACGCGGTGAGGGGGCGGGCGGGTTCCGGACGGAAAGCCGGGTGCGTCGCGGGGCCCGGAGCGGGCACCATGGGGGCATGTCCGGTCCCTACGTCATCCGAGGCTCGGTCTCCCTGCCGGAGGCCGAGCTGCGCTGGCGTTTCTCCCGGTCCTCAGGGGCGGGCGGGCAGCACGTGAACACCACCGACAGTCAGGTGGAGCTGCGTTTCGATCTGGAGGCCACCGAGTCGCTGCCCGCGGTGTGGCGGGAGCGGGCGCTGGAGCGGCTGGCCGGCCGGCTGACCGACGGGGTGCTGGTGGTCCGGGCGCAGGAGCACCGCTCGCAGTGGCGCAACCGGGAGACCGCGGCGCGGCGGATGGCCGCGCTGCTGGCGGAGGCCACGGCCCCGCCGCCGAAGGCCCGCAAGGCCCGGAAGGTGCCGAGGGGGGTCAACGAGCGCCGGCTGCGGACGAAGAAGCGCCGTGCGGACATCAAGCGCGGCCGGTCGGGCTCCGGCTGGGACTGACCGGCTGGTTCCCCGGAGGGCGGGAGGTCAGCCGAGGGGCCGGTAGCCGCCCCGGTAGTAGGTCAGGGGGCCGGCCTCGGTGCCGGGGAGCCCGGTGGCAAGCACCCGGGCGACGGTCAGCGTGTGGTCGCCCGCCTCGACGCGCTGTTCGGTGCGGCACTCCACGGTCGCCAGGGCGTTCTTCAGCAGCGGGGCCCCGGAGACCTCGCCGAGCACGTGCGGCACCTCCTGGAACAGCAGCCGGTCGCTGAGCCGGCCCTTCATGGCGAAGCGGCCCGCTATGTGCCGCTGGTCCTGGGCGAGCAGGGAGGCGGCCCACAGCGGCTGCCGGGCCAGGAGTTCCCCCATCCGGGACTCCGTGCGGACGCTGACCAGCACCAGCGGGGGGTGCAGGGACACCGACAGGAAGGCGGTCGCGGTCATGCCCGCCGGGGCGCCGTGCGGGCCGTCCTCCTCGTCGTGCGCGGTCACCAGCACCACGCCGGCGGCCAGCCGGGCCATGGCGGCGCGGAACTCGTCCTCGTGCACGCCGTCGCCCGCGTCGTCCGTGCGGAAGGCCGGCTGCTGGGTCTGCTCATCTGTTCCGTACACACCGAAAAGCTAACCGCTCGCCGGACGTCCCGCATCGGCCGTCGGTACCGGACGGGCCGCTTCCCCGGTCCTGCGCCCCGCGACCAGCCGTTCCCGGCGTGTGACATAGAACACGCGACACGATTAACTGCTGACCCTGTGTACCTAATGTGGAGCGCGCTGTGATTCAGTGGCCTGTGAATCTGCACGTGCATATGGCCGGGGGAGTTGATGGAAACGGAGACCGAACCCTGCGTCCCGCTCGCCTCGCTGCGGGATCTGCACCGCGTGGTCGCTCAGCTCGCCCAGGCCCGCAGTGTGGCGGACACCCTGCAGACGATCGCCGACGGAGCCGTCGCCGCCCTCGGGTTCGAGCTCGCCGCCGTCAACGCCGTCTGTGCGGACGGGGACCTGCTCGTCGCCGCGGTGGCCGGCAGCGACGACGCCGAGGCGATGCTCGCCGGACGGAAGGGCTCCCGGGACTCGTGGGAGCGCCGGCTGTCCATGGGCGTGCGCTGGGGCGAGCTGTGCTTCATCCCCTACACCGAGGGCTGGGTCCTCGACCACGACGACGTTCCCCAGTGGCACGCCACCGGTCCGGCGCCCCGCTACCCGGACGAGTGGCACCCCATGGACCGGCTCTTCGCCCCCATGCGGGCCTCCGACGGCGAACTGCTGGCGGTGCTCGCCGTGGACCGTCCGCGCGACGGTCGCCGCCCCGGCCCCTGGGGCTGCGAGGCGCTCCAGCTCTACGCCTCGCAGGCCGCCATCGCCATCAGCAACGCGCGGCTGCGCGGCAACATGCAGCGGGCCCTGGTACGGCTGGAGCGCGAGCAGCACGCCCTGCGGGCCAGCGAGGAGAGCTTCCGGCAGGCCTTCGAGTACGCGCCCAGCGGCATGGCCATCGCCGAGGTCGGCGGGGAGCACCACGGCAGGCTGCTGCGCGTCAACGACGCGCTGTGCCGGCTGCTCGGCCGTACCCCGCCGATCCTGCGCCGCTACGGCTTCGCCGACCTGGTCCACCCGGAGGACACCGGCGTGCTGCTGCGCACCTCCGCCGAGGGCGGGCGGGCGGAGCTGCGGCTCTCCCACCGGGAGGGCGGCTACATCTGGGTGAGCCTGCGGAACTCGGTGGTCGCCAACACCTCCGCGGGCCCGCAGTACCTGCTCACCCACGTCGAGGACATCGAGGAGCGCAAGCGGCACGAGCTGGCGCTGGCGCACCGGGCCAGCCACGACTCGCTGACCGGCCTTCCCAACAGCGCGGAGCTGCGCACCCGGCTCGGCAGCCGGATATGCGACCGTCCCGACGACACCACCGGCCGCTGCGGCCCGGTCGCGGTGCCCACCGACGCCTTCGAAGGACTCGGCACCCCGCCACCGCGCCCCTACGACCACCACGACCACATACGGCCCCCGGACGCCGCCGGCGGGGACGGCAAGGGGCTGGCCGTCCTGTTCTGCGATCTCGACGGCTTCAAGTCGATCAACGACCGCTACGGTCACTCCTGCGGGGACGCGGTGCTCCGGGAGGTGGCCCGGCGGCTGGAGAGCGGTGTCCGGGACAACGACACGGTGGCCCGGCTGGGCGGGGACGAGTTCGTGGTGCTCGCCGAAGGTCTCGGCGAGGCGGACGCCTCCGACCTCGCGGTCCGGCTGCGCAACGCGATCATCCCGCCGATCCGGGTCGAGGGGCGGGCCGTGCGGGTGGGCGCGAGCTTCGGCATCGGCTGGGCATCCTGCGGGCTGTCGACCGAGGAGATCCTGGAATCGGCGGATCAGCGCATGTACATCGAGAAGCGGTCGCGCTCCCACGGCCGCCGCAGGGCCGGCTGATGCCCGCGAGCGCACCGCACCGGCACCGCGCGGGCACCGGACCGGTACACGAAAGGGGTAGGCTCGCGCCCGTACGCACTGGGCGGGGAGCACGGCAGTAGAGGAGCGCATGGCATGAGCGCGGGGAACCACGGGATGGGCGGTCATCCGCCCGAGAACGACGACCCGTTCGGCTACCTCTACCGTCCGGACGGCCAGCAGGCAGGAGGGGCCCCGCAGGCGCCTCCGCAGCCGACGTACAACCAGGTCCGCCCGGTCGGGGAGCGTACCTACGGCGGCCAGCAGGGCCACGGGACCAACGGCTACGGCTACCCCGGCCCGCAGGGCAGCCCCCACTACGCGGCCCCGGAGACCCAGCCCGGCGGCGCCGGTTACGGCGGCCGGTCCGGCCGGGGGGCGCACGGCGACGACCCCGGCCCCCGCCGCAACGGCCTGCTGATAGGCGCCATCGCGGTGGTGGCCGCGGTGGTGATCGGTGTCGGCGCGGCCATTCTCTTCAGCGGCGACGACGAGGACGGCGACCGGGCCGGCGGCGACGCCACCCCCACCGCCGGCAGCGACGCCAAGGGCGGCGACGAGGGCGAGGACGACACCGACGAGTCGGACGAGGAGGAGCCCGAGGAGGAGCCCGAGGAGCTTCCCTCCGTCGAGGTGACCGCCCTGGAGCTCTCCAACGGCGCCCGTCTCGACTCCTCGATCGACGGTGCGCGCTCGGCCGACGGCAGCTATGTCACCGACATGAACCTGCCGGGCGCGACGCTCAGCTGGACCTTCGACTTCCAGGGCGAGCCCGGCGACTACCGGCTGTACGTCGGCTACTCGCTGCCCAAGGGAAACCAGGCTCTCAGCTTCGCGGTGAACACCCAGATCCGCGACGACAAGCTGACCATGGATGATTACGCGGAAGCCGACGACTGGGCGAAGAACTGGGTGCGCACCTACCGCATCATCAACCTCGACCAGGGCCAGAACACCATCCACATCGGGTGTGACCAGGGCGACAAGTGCGATGTGATCATCGACCAGATCTGGATCGCGGAGAACGCGGACTGAACGCGCACTGAGGGCGGCGCTCTCCGTCGCGCCGCCCGGCGGCCCGCCCCGTCCCGGTCCGGCCCGGTCCGCCGGCCCCGCTCAGCCGGTCCGGTCAGCCGCTCCGGAGGGGGCGGCCGGGGCCACCAGCCACTCGCCCCCGCGCATCACCCCGGCCACCCGGAAGCCGTCGTCCAGCACCACCAGGTCGGCGTCCTTGCCCGGCGTGAGAGAACCCACCCGGTCGTCCAGGCCCAGCAGCCGCGCGGGCGTGGCCGACAGTGACTCCACCGCCTCGGGCACCGGGATCCGGTCCACCGTCACCGCCCGGCGGAACGCCTCGTCGAGGGTGAGCGTGGACCCGGCGATCGAGCCGCCCTCGGCCAGCCGGGCCACCCCGTCCTTCACCTCCACCCGCAGTGGCCCCAGCGGATAGCTGCCGTCCCCCATCCCGGCCGCCCCCATCGCGTCCGTGATGAACGCCACCCGTTGCGCCCCGGCGCGCCGGAAGGCGAGCTCCAGAACGGCCGGGTGCAGGTGCACGCCGTCGTTGATCAGCTCCACGGTGACCCGCTCGTCCCCCAGCAGCGCCGCCACCGGCCCCGGGGCGCGGTGGGCCAGCGGCGGCATGGCGTTGAACAGGTGGGTGGCGACCGTCGCGCCGGCGTCCACGGCCTCGCGGGTGGCCCGGTAGTCGGCGTCGGTGTGGCCCACCGCCGCGATGACCCCCTGGTCGGCCAGCAGCCGCACCGAGTCGAGGCCGCCGGGCAGCTCGGGGGCCAGCGTCACCATCCGCGCGGTGCCGCGGGCGGCCTCCAGCAGTTTGCGGACGTCGGCCGGATCCGGGTCGCGCAGCAGGGCGGGGTCGTGCGCCCCGCAGCGGCTCCGGGCGATGAACGGTCCCTCGAAGTGGACCCCGGCCAGATCACCCTGCTCGGCCAGTTCGGACAGGACCGACGCCTGACGGGCCAGTTCGTCGAGGTCACCGGTGACCGTGGAGGCGACCATGGTGGTGGTGCCGTGCAGGCGGTGGGTGCGCACCACGGTGAGCGCCTCCTCGGCGCTGCCGGCCGAGAACGACGCGCCGCCGCCGCCGTGCACATGCGTGTCGACGAAGCCCGGGACGATCCAGTGCCCGGACAGATCGAGCACCCGCTCCCCGCGCCCACCGCTCACACCGTCCCCGCCGCTGTCCGGCGCGGGGCCGCAGGCGGTGATCCGGCCGTGCTCGACGGTCACCCGGCCGCCGTCGGCGACACCGGTGGGCAGCACGACGCGTGCCCCGGTGAGGTGGATGCGCCGGGTGTCAGCCTTCATGGGTCACAACCTCCGTGGTCCGGGGCGAGGTGGGCGGGGCGGTGGCCGGGCGGCCGCCGGTCTGCGGTCCGGGGCCGGGACGGCGGCTGTCCCAGGCGAGGATCCCCGCGCCCAGGCAGCCGGCGAGGTCCCCGAGTGCGGCCGGCACGACAGTGGGCAGCCGCTGGAAGGTCACGCGGTCGGCGAGCGCCTTCCGCAGGGGCGTGAGCAGGGTGTCGCCGGCCTCGGCGAGGCCACCCCCGACGATCACGGTCGCCGGGTCGAGCAGAGTGACGGTGACGATCAGGCCGTCGGCGAGGGCGTCCACGGCCCGCTGCCACACGGCCACCGCGCGCGGGTCGCCGGCCGCCACGGCACGGGCCGCGTCCGCCGCGTCCGCGGCGGGGTCCCCGCAGGCGGCCGACCAGGCGCGGCCGACCGCCGCGGCGGAGGCCAGGGTCTCCAGACAGCCGCGCTGCCCGCAGCCGCACTGCTCGCCCCCGGGGCGGACGACCAGGTGCCCGATCTCTCCCGCGCCCCCGTGCGCCCCTCCTTCCACGCGGCCCTCGATGCCGATGGCTCCGGAGACGCCGGTGCCCAGGGCGACGAAGAGGAAGCGGTCCACGCCCGCTCCGGCTCCCTGTCGTGCCTCGGCGAGGCCGCCGCTGCGCACGTCGTGCCCGAGCCCGACCGGCAGCCCGTCCAGCCGGTCCGCCAGCAGCCGGCGCAGCGGGACGTCACGCCAGCCGAGGTTGGCGGAGAAGCGGACAGTGCCCCCGGCCTCGTCGACGAGCCCGGGCACCGCCACTCCGGCGGCGGCCGGCTCGCCCCCGAAGCGCTCCCGGCCCGCCGCCCGCAGCCCGTCGGCGAAGCCGAGCACCGCGCTCAGGGCCGCCCGTGGGCCCCGCTCGCGCGGGGTGGCCCGGCGCGCCTCGTGCAGCACGGTGCCGCCCTCGCCGAGCAGCGCGGCCTTCATTCCGGTGCCGCCCACGTCGAGGGCGATGACATAGGGCGTCGCGGCGTCCCGCGGACGCCGGGACGCGGGGGGATCTTCCGGGGGATTCACGTGCCACAGTCTCACCCGCGAGCGGCTAAAGGTCTAGTCCACTACCGGGTCGCCGTTGTGAAAGCGATACCCGGATCGCGGGGTCGCCGCGACACCGGACAGGCAGACTCCGGAGATCGCCGCGCGCACCGGGCCCGCGAGACCGGCGGGCCCCGATCCGGTGACCACGCGCGGGAGAACGGGAGGAAGAACGTGAGACGTCGGCGGTTCCTGGGCATGTCGGCCGGGCTGGCCGGTGCGGTGGGGCTTTCGGCCACGGCGTGCGGCGCGGACGGCGGCACGGCCGGGGGAGAGGTCACCTTGACTCTGGTGGCGACCGAGTACGGGACACCGGACACGGGCGGGGGCGCCGAGCGGTACTGGCTCGCCCTGATCCAGCGGTTCCGGCAGCAGCACCCAAACATCCAGGTGGACGTCACCGTGCTCGGGCGGGAGGAGGTGGCCACCGAGGTGTCCCGCATGGTGCGGGAGGGCAGGGCACCCGACATCGCCCAGCTCGGCTCGTACGCCGACTTCGCCGCGGCCGGTGAGCTGTACCCGGTCCGCGAGCTGCTCTCCATACCCGTGCAGGCCGACTTCGTCGCGGCGTTCGCGGCGGCCGGCGAGGTGCGGCGCACCCAGTACGGCATCCCGTTCACGGCCAGCACCTGGCGCCTGTTCTACAACAAGGGGCTGTTCCGGGATGCCGGTCTGGACCCGGAGGCGCCGCCGGAGACCTGGGAGGAGCTGGCGGAGGCGGCGGCGGCGCTGAAGGCGGCCGGGGTACCCGTTCCCTACGCGCTGCCGCTGGGGCCGGAGGAGGCCCACGGCGAGGCGCTGATGTGGATGCTGAGCGGGGGCGGCGGCCTGACCGACAGCTCCGGCAGCTATGTCATCGACTCGGCCCCGAACATCGCCGCGTTCACCTGGCTGCGCGACGTGCTGGTCGGCGGCGGGCTCACCGGTCCGCGGGAACCGGCGGTCACCGGTCGCCGGGAGGCCTTCACGGCGTTCGCCGCCGGCGAGGTCGGGATGCTGAACGGCCAGCCCGCACTTCTGCGGCTGGCCGACCGGGGAAAGATCGACTGCGGCACCGCGACGCTGCCCGGCAAGGACGGCCCGTCCCAGCACACCATGGGCGTCGCCGACTGGATCATGGGCTTCGACAACGGCAGGCGCCGGGCGGCCGGGCGCTTCCTCGACTTCGTGTTCCAGCGTCACAACGTCAAGCTCTTCGCCGACCGGTACGAGACGCTGCCGGTGACCCTGCCTGCCCGGGAATCCATGCTGGAGGCCATCCGCCACCAGCGGCTGACACCCTTTCTCCAGCAGCTCGAAAGAGCGTCGTTCTACCCGGTGGGCAAGGTGTCGTGGGCGGAGGTCTCCCTGGCCCTGAGGCAGGAGATCGGCGCGGCCGTGCTGCCGGACGGCGACCCCGAAGCCGCTCTGAGGTCACTTCAGGAGCGCGCCGAACGCGCCGAGAAGGCAGCCAGGGAGGGTTGAGCGGCCCGGGCGCGTGCCTGCCCCGCAGACCAACGGCGCACTGGAAACCGTGTGTTGCGAAAGCGAGACCGGATCCGGTCGCCGTGGGCGGGCGGGGCAGGCAGACTCGTGAGTCCGCGGAGCCCCGTGCCGGAAACCGGCGGGGCCCAGACCGCGGCTTCACGGACAACAAGGGGTAGTGCGCAGTGCGACGTCGGCAGTTCTTGGGAATGACGGCAGGGCTCGCGGGCGCTGTCGGTCTTTCGGCCACGGCGTGCGGAGGAGGTGACCAGGTCGCCGACGATGTCGTTCTCAAGCTGGTGGCCGCGGAGTACGGGGATGCCTCGGACAGCGGGAGCACCGAGCGCTACTGGAACGAACTGGCCCAGGAATTCCGCCAGGAGCACAGCGGCATCCGTGTCGATGTCAGCGTGTTCCCCTGGGAGGACATCGACGCCGAGGTCGCGGGGCTGGTGAGAGCCGGTCAGTCGCCCGACATCGCCCAGCTCGGCTCGTACGCCGACTTCGCCGCGGCCGGTCAGCTGTACCCGGTCTCCGAGCTGCTCTCCATACCGGTGCAGGCCGACTTCGTCCCGGCCCTCGCGGTCGCGGGCGAGGTGCGGCGCGTCCAGTACGGCATGCCGTTCGCGGCCAGCACCCGGCTGCTGTTCTACAACAAGGCGCTCTTCGAGGACGCCGGTCTGGACCCCAAGGCGCCGCCGGAGACCTGGGAGGAGCTGGCGGAGGCGGCGGCCGCGTTGAAGGCGGCCGGGGTGCCCGTTCCCTACGCGCTGCCGCTGGGGCCGGAGGAGGCCCACGGCGAGGCGCTGATGTGGATGCTGAGCGGGGGCGGCGGCCTGACCGACGGCTCCGGCAGCTATGTCATCGACTCCCCCGAGAACGTCGCCACCTTCACCTGGCTGCGGGAGAACCTGGTGGCGAAAGGACTCACCGGGAGTCAGGCACCGGCGGTCACCGACCGCCGGGACGCCTTCGCGGCGTTCGCCGCGGGCGAGGTGGGAATGCTCAACGGGCACCCCAGCCTCATGCGGCAGGCCGACCGGGGACAGATCGAGTACGGGACCGGAAGACTCCCGGGCAGGAACGGACCGACCGCCAACACCATGGGTGTCGCCGACTGGATCATGGGATTCAAGCAGCACGGCAACCGGGAGCAGATCGGCCTCTTCCTGAACTTCGTCTTCCGGAAGGAGAACGTGCAGGGCTTCGCCGACCGCTACGAGATGCTGCCGGTGACCACGCCGGCCACCCAGGCCATGATGGAGAGCGAGGAGCACGAGCGCGTCGTGCCCTTCCTCCAGCAGCTGAATGCCGCCGCGTTCTACCCGGTGGGGAAGGTGTCCTGGGCGAAGACCTCCACCGTGCTCAGACAGGAGATCGGATCCGCCATGCTGCCGGACAGCGACATCAGGGGCCTGCTGAGGTCCATCCAGGTCCAGGCCGAGAAGGCCGACGATGCGGCCTAGGAGCGCGCTGTGACCGGAGGGCGTCCCGGGCCCGAAGGGCCC
>NZ_BAAAMJ010000003.1:75870-142033 GCF_039529215.1 Streptomyces sodiiphilus
CAGCCCGCTCCGGCTCAGCCTGACCCGTCCGGGCCGCCGGGCCCGGATCAGGCGGAGGACGCACCGGCCGGCGGCCCGGCGGCGGAGCTGCCGGAGCGGGACCGGGCCGTGCTCGCCGTGGAGCGGCGCGGCTGGCCCGGCCCGGGTGCCAAGGAGCGGGCGATCAGGGAGCGGCTGGGGATCTCGCCCACCCGTTACTACCAGCTGCTCAACGCGCTGCTGGACGATCCCCGGGCGCTGGCCCACGATCCGGTCACCGTGAACCGGCTGAGAAGGGTCCGGCGGAACAGGCGGGAACGCCGGTAGGGTCGCCGGTATGGGCGATCTTCCCGTACCGACGACGCCGGCCGGCCGCGACGGCCTGGCCGCGCTCCTGGACCGGCCCCGCGAGGCCCTGGTGGCCCTCGACTTCGACGGCACTCTGGCCCCCATCGTTCCCGACCCCGAGGCGGCGCGCGCACACCCGGACGCCGCTCCGGCGCTGGCCCGGCTCGCCGGGCGGATCGGCGTGCTCGCGGTGATCACCGGCCGGGCGGCCGATGTGGCCGTGCGGCTGGGCGGGTTCGACCGGACCCCCGGTCTGGACGGCCTCACCGTGCTGGGCGGCTACGGCGCGGAGCGCTGGGACGCCGCCACCGGCAAGCTCCGCAAGCCGCCGCCGCACCCGGGTGTCGAGGCGCTGCGCAGCGAGCTGCCGGACCTGATCGCGCGCACCGCCCCCGGGGCGTTCCTGGAGGACAAGGGTGGCGCCCTGGCCGTGCACACCCGGCGCTCCCCGGACCCGGCGGGCGCCTTCTCGGCGCTGCGCGAGCCGATGGCGGCCCTCGCCGAGCGGCGGGGACTGGCCCTGGAACCCGGCCGGTTCGTGCTGGAGCTGCGCCCTCCGGGCAGCGACAAGGGCGCCGCGCTCACCGGCCTGGTCCACGAGTCGGGTGCCTCCTGCGTGCTGTACGCGGGGGACGACCTGGGGGACCTGGCGGCCTTCGACGCGGTCGGCAGACTCCGCGGCTCGGGCGTGGCCGGGCTGCGGGTGTGCAGCGGCAGCACGGAGGTCGCCGAACTGGCCGAGCACACCGACCTCACGGTCGACGGCCCGGCCGGAGTGGTCGCCCTGCTGGCCGCCCTGGCCGACGCCCTGGACCGCTGACCCGCCGTCTGCCGCCGCGGGTACCTCTTCGCCCGTGCCACCGAGCGTCGGGCAGCCGGCGGTCCGCCCGGGGGAGGTCCGCGGGCGTTCGGGCGGATGAGGACCGATTGGCGGGTTTCGGAGCGGTATGGGGGGTACGTGTGTGGTCTGCCCACCCACCCCCCAGCACCACCAAGGAGCCAGGACCATGACGGATGTCTCGAGCAAGGGTCCGGCATCGGGCGACGAGCGGCCCGTGCTGACCAATCGGCAAGGCCATCCCGTCTACGACAACCAGAACCAGCGCACGGTCGGCGCGCGCGGCCCGGCGACCCTGGAGAACTACCAGTTCCTGGAGAAGATCAGCCACTTCGACCGGGAGCGCATCCCCGAGCGGGTGGTGCACGCCCGCGGTGTGACCACCTACGGGTACTTCGAGGCGTACGGGACCTGGGGGGACGAGCCCATCAGCCGGTACACCCGGGCGAAGCTCTTCCAGGAGCGCGGCAGGCGGACCGACGTGGCCGTACGGTTCTCCACCGTCATCGGCGGCCGTGACTCCTCCGAGGCCGCCCGCGACCCGCGCGGCTTCGCGGTGAAGTTCTACACCGAGGACGGCAACTGGGACCTGGTCGGCAACAACCTGGGTGTCTTCTTCATCCGGGACGCCATCAAGTTCCCCGACGTCATCCACTCCCTCAAGCCCGACCCCGTCTCGCACGAGCAGAAGCCGAACCGGATCTTCGACTTCATGTCGCAGACCCCGGAGAGCATGCACATGCTCGTGAACCTGTTCAGCCCGCGGGGCATCCCGGCGGACTACCGCCACATGCAGGGCTTCGGCGTCAACACCTACAAGTGGGTCGACGCCGACGGCCGCACCAAGCTGGTCAAGTACCACTGGATGCCCAAGCAGGGCGTGCGGTCGATGACCGAGGAGGACGCCGCGAACGTCCAGGCCGGGGAGCTCGGGCACGCCACCAAGGACCTCTACGAGGCGATCGGCCGCGGGGACTTCCCGGAGTGGGAGCTGCTCGTCCAGATGATGGACGACCACGACCACCCCGAGCTGGACTTCGACCCGCTGGACGACACCAAGACCTGGCCGGAGCAGGAGTTCCCGCCCAAGCCGGTCGGCCGGATGGTCCTGGACCGCACGGTGGACAACTACTTCGCGGAGAACGAGCAGATCTCCTTCGGCACCGGTGTGCTGGTGGACGGCCTGGACTTCTCCGACGACAAGATGCTGGTGGGACGCACGTTCTCCTACAGCGACACCCAGCGCTACCGGGTCGGGCCCAACTACCTCCAGCTTCCCGTCAACCGGGCCAAGAACGCGGAGGTGTACACCAACCAGCGCGACGGCCAGATGACCTACAACGTGGACGGCGGTGGCCGCCACAACCCGGAGGTCAACTACGAGCCGTCGATCACCGGCGGGCTGCGCGAAGCCGACTATCCCACCAGTGACGACCAGGGGCCGGAGATCCGCGGCCGGCTCACCCGCAAGCGCATCCCGCGCACCAACGACTACCTGCAGGCCGGCCAGCGCTACCTGCTGATGGAGGACTGGGAGCGCGACGACCTGGTGAAGAACTTCACCGATCTGCTCTCCGAGTGCGACCGGCCCGTCCAGGAGCGCATGGTCTGGCACTTCCTGCTGGTGGAGAACGATCTCGGCCTGCGCGTGGGCCGGGGTCTCGGCATCAGCCCCGAGGACGTCGCCCACCTGGAGCCGCTGGCGTCCCAGGACCTCACCGAGGAGGACCGGCGGCGGCTCGGGCAGCTCGGCAAGAACCCGCCGCGGGACGTCGAGGGACTGACCATGACGCACTGCGTACCCGACGAGCGCCACGTCGTCACCCGCTGAGCGGCGCGCACCGCACGGCCGGGCCACCGGAGATCTCCGGTGACCCGGCCGTTTCCGCGCGGTGGCGGTCAGCTCGGTCCGCTGTCCAGGGCGGTGAGCTGGTCCAGGAACCACTGCCGCGGGGGCAGCGCGGTGGCGGCCGCCGCCAGACGCTCGCTGCGCGCCGCGCGCTCCTCGGGCGGCATGGTGAGCCCGTCGTGCAGCGCGCGCGCCGTGTCGGTGATGTCGTAGGGGTTGACCACCAGGGCGTCCTCGCCGAGCTCGGCGCAGGCCCCCGCCTCCCGGGACAGGACCAGGGCGCAGCCGGACTCCGAGACCACCGGCACCTCCTTGGCCACCAGGTTCATGCCGTCCCGGATCGGATTGACCAGCGCCACGTCTGCCAGCCGGTAGGCCGCCAGCGAGCGGGCGAAGTCGTCCTTGACGTGCAGCACCACCGGCGTCCAGCCCGCGGTGCCGAACTCCGCGTTGACCGCGCCGGCCACCCGGGACACCTCGGCGGTGTAGGAGCGGTAGACCTCCAGGTCCTGCCGGGACGGATAGGCGAAGGCGACGTGCACCACCCGGCGGTGCCACTCGGGGTGGTCCGCCAGCAGCCGCCGGTAGGCCAGCAGGCCCCGGACGATGTTCTTGGACAGCTCCGTGCGGTCCACCCGCACCACCGTGCGCCGGGGGGTGCCGTCGGGGGCGGTGCCGATCTGCTCGCGCAGCGCGGCCAGCCGCTCGTCCACGTCCTCGCGCGCGGCGCGTTCGCGCAGGAAACCGGCGTCCGCGCCCAGACCGTGCACGCCGGTGCTCACCCGGCGGCCCTCCAGGACGATCGCGTCGCCGGAGACCTCGGCACCCAGCACCTCCGCGCAGCAGTCGGCGAACGACCGTGCCCAGCGCCGGGTGAGGAACGCGGCCCGGTCGGCGCCCAGGATGCCGCGCAGTACCGCGCGGGCGGCATGGCCGGGCAGCATCCGGAAGAAGTCCGGTGGCGCCCAGGGGGTGTGCGAGAAGTGGCCGATGCGCAGGTCCGGCCTCAGCTCGCGGAGCAGTCCGGGCACGAGGGCGAGGTGATAGTCCTGCACGAGCACCCGTGCTCCGGGGGCGGCCTCCTCGGCCAGCGCCCGGGCGAAGGCGGCGTTGTACTCCTCGTAATGCGCCCACTGCTTCTCGAACTCGGTATCGAACGCCGGTTCGAGCGGAGTCTGGTAGAGCAGGTGGTGCACGAACCACAGCGCCGAGTTCGCGACACCGTTGTACGCCGCCTCGAACGTCTCGGCGGGGATGTCGAGCATCCGCACCGTCTGGCCCGCGGTGTCCGCCGGGTCCAGCAGCCCGCCGGGCCGGCGCCGGGCGGCCTGACGGTCGGCCTCGTTCAGCGCCGCGCAGACCCAGGTCCCCGCTCCGGGGCCCAGTGCGCTCAGCCCGGAGACCAGCCCCCCGCCGCCGCGCCGGACGGCCAGCGAGCCGTCGTCCCGGAGGGTGTGGCTGACCGGTCCCCGGTTGGAGGCCACGAGGATCTCCGCGCGGGGCGGCCGGGACTGCTGGGGCTCGGGGGACTCAGCGACCATGCGCGGAGCTTTGCCAGCTGCGCGGTGAGTCAAACGTCTGTCCGGGCATGGCGTCGATCACCCCGCCGGGCGGGCCGGCCCCGTCGCCGTCGCCCCCGAGCCCGGCCGTCACCCCGGTGCCGCGCCGGGCGGCGTACTCGGGAACGCTGATCATCGGCGGGCGCTCGGAGGTGTCTATCGGGTGAGTGCGAGGGGCGAAACCGCCGTCCGGGGTCCGCTCGAACTGGGTGAGTCCGGCCGGCCGGCCGATGCCGGGGCGCGGCAGCCGCCGCTCGGCGGTGCGCAGTATCGCGGCCGCCATCCGGCCCAGTGCCTGCCCGTCCTGGTTCCGGTGCCGGCGCACCCCCACGTCCACCTGGGCGACCGCGTCCAGCCCGGCGACGTGCAGGGTGTCCACCAGCAGCCCCAGCTCCACCCCGTAACCGACCGGGAAGGGCAGCCGCTCCAGCAGGGCGCGCCGCGCCGCGTACTCACCGCCCAGCGGCTGCACCACGCCGGCGAGCTGCGGCCAGTGCAGGTTCAGCAGCGGGCGCGCCACCAGCTCCGTGACACGGCCGCCCTGCCGGGCGCCGGACGGGTTCTCGCCCAGCGGCCGGTCGTACATCGCCTTGACCAGCTGCACCTCCGGCTCGGTCAGCAGCGGCCCGAGAATGCCGGAGACGAAGCGGCAGTCGAAGTCCCGCAGGTCGGCGTCGACGAAACAGACGATCTCGCCGTCGGCCGCCAGCAGCGAGCGCCACAGCACCTCGCCCTTGCCCGGCACGGCGGGCAGCCGCGGCAGGATCTCGTCGCGGTGGACGACCTTGGCCCCGGCCGCCGCGGCCACCTCGGAGGTGCGGTCGGTGGAGCCGGAGTCGATCACCATCAGCTCGTCGATCAGCGGCACCGCGTCCATCAGCTCGCGGCGCAGCTTCTCCACGATCGTCCCGACGGTGGCCTCCTCGTTGAGCGCGGGCAGCACCACGCTGATGCTGCCCGCGGGCCCCGCGGCCCGCTTGGCCGCCAGCAGGTCCGGCAGCGGCCGGTCGGCCGCTGCCCAGGAACGGCGGTCCAGCCACCGCTTGGCGTCTTCCAGCACGGATAGGGCTCCCGGTGTCTCGCGGATCGGACGGACCGGGATATTCTCCGGGCCGTCCGTTACAGTCTCGAACAGCTCAGGTGACCCCCGCATCTCGGGGGCCCGGAGCCGACAACCGAAGAGAGCTCATCCAGAGGGGCAGAGGGAACGGCCCGTTGAAGCCCCGGCAACCCTCCCGCCGGTCTCGTGCGTGAAGACGCGAGGCTCCCGGCGGCTGAAGGTGCCAATTCCGTCCCGTGGCGAGAGCCGTCACGGGGAAGATGAGGAGAAGAAGGCCTCGCACCCATGTCTGTTCTCACAGCCTCCGGCACCTCGATCGACCTCGGCCCCGCCGCGGCGCTGTCCTGCCGCGAATGCGGGCAGCGCACGGCGCTCGGCCCGGTCTTCGCCTGTACGTCCTGTTTCGGCCCGCTGGAGATCGCCTACGACCTGCCGGTCTCCGACCCCGAGGGTCTGCGCCGCCGCATCGAGGCCGGCCCCGCGAACATCTGGCGCTACGCCCCGCTGCTGCCGGTCCCCGCCGACGTGGCGGACAAGCCCAACATGAACCCCGGCTGGACCCCGCTGGTGAAGGCGGACCGGCTGGCCGCCGAGCTCGGCGTGACCGGCGGCCTGTACGTCAAGGACGACTCGGCCAACCCGACGCACTCCTTCAAGGACCGCGTGGTGGCCAACGCCGTGGAGGCCGCCCGGGCCTTCGGCTTCACCACGCTGTCCTGCTCGTCCACGGGCAACCTCGCGGGCGCCGTCGGGGCCGCCGCCGCCCGGGCGGGGCTGCGCTCGTGCGTGTTCATCCCGCACGACCTGGAGCAGGGCAAGGTCGTGATGGCCGCCGTCTACGGCGGTGACCTGGTCGCCATCGAGGGCACCTACGACGACGTCAACCGGTTCTGCAGCGAACTCATCGGCGACCCGGCCGGCGAGGGCTGGGGCTTCGTCAACGTCAACCTCCGCCCGTACTACGCGGAGGGGTCCAAGACGCTCGCCTACGAGATCTGCGAGCAGCTCGGCTGGCGGCTGCCCGACCAGCTGGTGATCCCGATCGCCTCCGGCTCCCAGCTGACGAAGATCGACAAGGGGCTCAAGGAGCTGATCGCCACCGGGCTGGTCGAGGACCGCCCCTACCGGATCTTCGGCGCCCAGGCGGAGGGCTGCTCGCCGGTCTCGCAGGCGTTCAAGGCGGGCCACGACGTGGTCCGCCCGGTGCGTCCGGACACCATCGCCAAGTCCCTGGCCATCGGCAACCCGGCGGACGGCCCCTACGTGCTGGACATCGCCCGGCGCACCGGGGGCGCCGTGGAGGACGTCACCGACGAGCAGGTCGTGGACTCCATCAAGCTGCTGGCCCGCACCGAGGGCATCTTCGCGGAGACGGCCGGCGGGGTGACCCTCGGCGTGACGCGGAAGCTGATCGCCTCCGGGGCGCTGGACCCCTCGCTGACCACCGTCGTCCTCAACACCGGGGACGGCCTGAAGACCCTGGACGCGGTGGCTCCCACCAGCGGGCCGTCCGCGGTCATCCGTCCGAACCTGGATTCCTTCCGAGAGGCTGGCCTGGCATGAGCGTCACTGTCCGGATCCCGACCATTCTGCGCGCGTACACCGACGGCCGGGCCGAGGTCACGGCCGAGGGCGCGACGCTCTCCGAGGTCCTCACGGACCTGGAGAAGAACCACCAGGGGATCGGCGCCCGGGTGCTGGACGACACCGGCAAGCTGCGCCGGTTCGTCAATGTCTACGTGAACGATGACGACGTCCGGTTCGCAGACGGCCTGGACACACCGACTCCGGACGGTGCCGGAGTGTCGATCATCCCGGCGGTGGCGGGGGGCTGACACCCGCCGCGCACCGCGCCGCATCCCGGAACGCCCCGGGCCCCGCGACGGGTCCGGGGCGTTGTGGTGCCCGGGGTCCGGGGCGTCCGGGGAGGGCGCTAGAGTGGGGGCATCCCCCACGCACTCGCGTCATCGCCCCATCATTTCGCGACACTTTTTCGCGCTCGCGCATGCGCCGATTTGCCGGTTTGGCGAAGTTCGGCCCGCCTGAAAGATTCAACCTTCACATAATTTGCGCATTATGCACCCTTCGTGCCCGTCAGATTTCTCGTCGGTATGACCTGTTGCACTCGGCGTCCGTCCAGATACATTCAGCGGCGGTCGACGCGTTCCGGCGCACACCCCCTCCAGCCGGCTCGGGGGTGGGTCTGAGGGCTGACCCGGGTCCGCGGAGTGCGGCACTCGTGAAAGGGCCAGCAATAGGGGAGTAAGGAATGGCTCAGGGCACCGTCAAGTGGTTCAACGCGGAGAAGGGATACGGCTTCATCGCGGTCGACGGTGGTGCGGATGTCTTCGTCCACTACAGCGCGATCCAGATGGACGGCTACCGCACCCTGGAAGAGGGTCAGCGGGTCGAGTTCGAGATCTCGCAGGGGCAGAAGGGTCCCCAGGCCGACATGGTCCGGGTGGCAGTCTGACGCACCGGCCGCACCGCAGTCATCGGCAGGGCCCGCACCCGGGTGGTGCGGGCCCTGCCGCGTGTCCGGCCGCCGGGGCGGCTTGCACTCTCACCCGGGGAGTGCTAATCATGGGTTAGCACTCTGAGGGTGAGAGTGACAGACAGGACCGGTTCGGTGAGGCCGGCGGTGCAGGGCGGGGAAGGACTCGTCCGGCTCGCGGGCCGTCCGTCGCGGGCGCCAGCGCGGTCCGGAGCAATCCACCCCTGTCTCTGGGAGGACCACTTCAATGGCCAAGATCATCGCGTTCGACGAGGAGGCGCGGCGCGGCCTTGAGCGCGGGATGAACCAGCTCGCCGACGCTGTCAAGGTCACGCTCGGCCCCAAGGGCCGCAACGTCGTGCTGGAGAAGAAGTGGGGCGCCCCCACGATCACCAACGACGGCGTCTCCATCGCCAAGGAGATCGAGCTCGAGGACTCCTACGAGAAGATCGGCGCCGAGCTGGTCAAGGAGGTCGCCAAGAAGACCGACGACGTCGCCGGTGACGGCACGACGACGGCGACCGTCCTGGCCCAGGCGCTGGTCCGCGAGGGCCTGCGCAACGTCGCCGCGGGTGCCAACCCGATGGCGCTGAAGCGTGGCATCGAGGCCGCCGTGGAGCAGGTCTCCGAGGCCCTGCTCGGCCAGGCCAAGGAGGTCGAGACCAAGGAGCAGATCGCCTCCACCGCCTCCATCTCCGCCGGCGACACCCAGATCGGCGAGCTGATCGCCGAGGCGATGGACAAGGTCGGCAAGGAAGGCGTCATCACCGTCGAGGAGTCGCAGACCTTCGGGCTCGAGCTCGAGCTCACCGAGGGCATGCGCTTCGACAAGGGCTACATCTCGGCCTACTTCGCCACCGACATGGAGCGCATGGAGGCGGAGCTCGAGGACCCCTACATCCTCATCGCCAACTCCAAGATCAGCAACGTCAAGGACCTGCTCCCGCTGCTGGAGAAGGTCATGCAGTCGGGCAAGCCCCTGCTGATCATCGCCGAGGACGTCGAGGGCGAGGCGCTGTCCACGCTCGTCGTCAACAAGATCCGCGGCACCTTCAAGTCCGTGGCCGTCAAGGCCCCCGGCTTCGGTGACCGCCGCAAGGCCATGCTCGGCGACATCGCCATCCTCACCGGTGGCCAGGTCATCTCCGAGGAGGTCGGCCTCAAGCTGGAGAGCGCCTCGCTGGACCTGCTGGGCCGTGCCCGCAAGGTCGTCATCACCAAGGACGAGACCACCATCGTCGACGGTGCCGGCGACAGCGACCAGGTCCAGGGCCGGGTCAACCAGATCCGCGCCGAGATCGAGAACTCCGACTCGGACTACGACCGCGAGAAGCTCCAGGAGCGCCTCGCCAAGCTGGCCGGCGGCGTGGCCGTCATCAAGGCCGGTGCCGCCACCGAGGTGGAGCTGAAGGAGCGCAAGCACCGCATCGAGGACGCGGTGCGCAACGCCAAGGCCGCCGTCGAGGAGGGCATCGTCGCCGGTGGTGGCGTGGCCCTGCTGCAGGCTTCCTCGGTCTTCGAGAAGCTGGACCTGGACGGTGACGAGGCCACCGGTGCCGCCGCCGTGAAGCTGGCCCTGGAGGCCCCGCTCAAGCAGATCGCGGTCAACGCCGGTCTCGAGGGCGGCGTCGTCGTGGAGAAGGTCCGCAACCTGACCCCGGGGCACGGCCTGAACGCCGCGACCGGCGACTACGTCGACATGCTCGCCGAGGGCATCATCGACCCCGCCAAGGTGACGCGCTCCGCGCTGCAGAACGCCGCCTCCATCGCGGCGCTCTTCCTCACCACCGAGGCCGTCATCGCCGACAAGCCGGAGAAGGCCGCGGCCGGCGCCGCGGACCCGACCGGCGGCATGGGCGGCGGCATGGACTTCTGACCTCACCGAGGTCGGAGGCCGGCGCCACCGAGCACCGCCACGGGCGGCGCCCCCATCAGGGGGCGCCGCCCGTCGGCGTCGCCTCAGTTTGGGCGGGTGGCTTCTGCCTGCACGGGAGGTGGCCACACCGGAACGGTGTGAGTGGCACCATGGCCCCATGGTTTTGCACGTGGGGCGGGCCGCATTGCGCAGCAGTCGGGAGCGGCTGAACAGGGATGCGGGGCTCGTACTGGAAGAGGGAGACGGAGCCACCTCCTTCCTTCTTCTCTTCTACGCGACAGAGTGCGGGCTGAAAGAGCGTTTGCTGGTCCGCTGCGGCGGGCGCAGTACCGAGGCGGTGGCCTCGTACGGCCATGACCTGAGGAAGATGGCCAAGGAGCTGAAACTGCCTGCGTCCGTGTGGCGGCGACTGTCGGACCTCGACGGCTGCAGACTGAGATGTCAGGGGCAGGGGGACATTGCCTTCAAAGAGCTTCACCAGGCGTGGAGATATGGTGCGAAGCTGGACCCGCGGGCGGAACGGGCTGTGGTCGCCCTTCTGCGAGAGCTGATCTCTTGGCGTGAGAAGGACTGAAGGGGCGCATGGTGGGAGAACGGACGCAAGCGGATGAGGTGCCGCCCCCCGAGCACCTGTTCACCTGGGTGGATGTGGATGAGCATCTCGCCCGGCTGGCGGAAGCGGCTGTGCAATGGCCCCAGTGGCTTCTGGGGGCAGACGCCTGGTGGGACGGGCTCGAACTTGTCGTCCGGCCCGCGACAGAGCCTGCAGAGGTCCACTCCTGGCTCAACGCGGTGTTCGGCCCGGGGTCTGTGGTCACCGATGGCAGCCATCCGATACTGCGACTGGATGACCCGCGAACGCCGCAGCCGACTGGTTTGCCGATTTCTCTGTGCGTCGATGACGAGATGAGAAAGCCGCGGCGGGAACCGAGGCTGAGGGAGAAGCACATCACGCCTTTCCTCGCTGAACCGCTACCGGCACCGGAGGTGGATGGTTTTGCTGCTGATGTTCAACTCATGGCCTTCCACTCCTTCAAGGGCGGGGTGGGGAGGACGGTGCACGCCGTGGCCGCGGCCGATGCGCTGGCTGGGCAGGGGGCTTCGGTGCTCCTTGTGGATGCCGATCTGGAGGCACCCGGTATCACCTGGATGCATCGTTCACAGGGAGGGCAGCTCGATTTCAGCTACGAGGACTTTTTGGCCCTCCTTCATGGTGAGGAAGGAGGGCCGGAGGGCGCTGTGGAGATCGCCGCTCGCTACCTTCCGAATCAAGAAGCCGGACACTACCCGGGGCCGGGTTCGATCACGGTGCTCCCTGCCAGCCGCAGGGTGACTCTGGGGCCTCCGCGCATTGAACCCGCTGATCTTCTCGGCCCCTCGCGGTCCTCGTATTTTCTCACCGATGCCCTGGCGGCTCTCGCGGCCCGTATCGGTGTCCAAGTCGTAGTGATGGACCTCCGGGCTGGGGCATCGGAGCTGTCGGCGCCCGTCCTGCTCGACCGGCGTGTTCAGCGCGTCTTTGTCACGACACTGAGTGATCAGTCGCTGACGGGGACGTGCGAGTTTGTCCGGCAACTCGGGCGCCGTTCACCGGGACGCCGAGGTCTCGACCCGGAAAGCAGCGTGGTCATCACCCAGTACCGGCAGGACGCCCATGGAGAGCAGGTGACCGAAGCGCAGAACCTGTTGGGGCGCGCTCTTGGCAGTCTGCTGCCGGCTGCCGGGACCTCGGGCGCGGACCGGAACCGGGACGCCCGGGATATCGACACCGATGTGCTCATCACCGCGGTCAAGAGCCCGTTCAGGGAGGAACTGCTCGCTCTCCCTCCCGGGTGGAACTCCGTTCTGGCAGCTGTGGAGCGTGCCTCGCTCAAGGGGGTGCTCCAGCCGGTTCTCCCCACGATCGACCGAGGCAGACCCCCTCGTACGACAAGCGGGGAGCGGGACATCGACGCCCTCAGGGGCGACCTGGCACGAACCGCACGCCGACTCACCTATGCCGAGAGTGAAGGGCTCTCCTCAGCCAGCGGCTTCCTGGTGACCGGCCCGATCCGAAACCTCCTCAGCGAACATCGCACGGAACTACCCGTGGCCTTGGTCACCGGAGCCAAAGGGTCGGGCAAGACTTTCACCTTCGTCACTCTCTGTGCCGCACGGACCTGGTCGGAGTTCGCCCGGCGGTCGGAGGTCACGGGGGTGGGGCTGGATGCCCCAATCGTTCCTGTTCTGGAGCCCACGGCCCTTCGCCAGGATGACGTGACTCCCCAGGATCTGCGGGATGCGTTCGCGCGTGAACGTGACGGTGCCGTGGCGGAGAACGGCTTCGCCATCCGTGACCGTCTGACTCGCGGTGTGGCGGAACTGGGAGAAGAAGACGCCGTCGGCTGGCGCAAGCTCTGGCTGAGATGTCTGGCGGGGGCTGCCGGGCTGTCCGCGGAGCAAGTGACGGACCCGGAAGAAGCGCTCATGGAACTCGGGCGTCGACAGCAGGTGGTCTTTGTGGTGGACGGCCTTGAGGACGTCTTCCAGACACTCGACACGAAGGTAAAACAGACAGCCCTTCGCGTGCTGCTGGTGGATGTCCTCGGATGGTTGCGCTCTCTGCGCGGTCGGCCACTCGGACTCATCGTCTTCGTTCGCAGGGATCTTGTAGGGCGTGCTGTCCATCAGAACACTGGCCAGCTGCTGCATCGGTACGATTCGTATGCTTTGCGCTGGGACGAGCAGGAAGCGCTGCGACTGGCTCTGTGGGTCGCGGTCCGCGCCGAAGCTCTCGACCAGCCGGCGAAAGCCGTCACGGACCTTTCCTACGACGAGTTGGTCACCGCCCTGACCGCCCTGTGGGGCAGGAAACTGGGGACCGAGACGTCGAAGGAAGCCCGTTCCCACCTGTGGGTGCCGGCGGCGCTCGGTGACTTTCAAGGCCAGGTGCAGGCGCGGGACGTCGTGGTCTTCCTTGGCGAAGCGGCACGGCTCTCCGCGCAGCAGAAGGGCTGGCCGGACCGGGTTCTCACGCCCGCGGCCATGCGGCGGGCACTACTGGAGTGCTCGACGAACAAGATCGACGAAATTCGTCAGGAGAACCCGGAAGTGGGGGCACTACTCACTCACATGCGGCAGTACGGCGGGACGGTGACCGTGCCGTTCCCGCTGGCGGATGTGGGGTTGGATACCGATCAGGCGGAATTCCTTGTGCGCTCGGGAGTCTTCACACGCGGTGATGACGGGCGTTACTGGGTGCCCGAGATCTACCGGCACGGCCTGGGGTTCGGAAGCGAACGCCGGGCGCGGGTGCTCTGGCGCTGACCTCGGGAACGGCCGCCCCGGCGCACCGCCCGGGACCGCCGGTCACCCGCGGGCGGTGGTGAGGGCCGCGCGCAGGTGGCCGCGGGACTCCGTCAGCAGCCGGTCCGCGGTCTGCGGGTCCACCTCGCCCAGGATGGTGAGGATGGCGTTCTTCACCTCGCCGCCGGTGGCGTCCAGCGCCGCCTCGACGGCATCCGGCGGCGCGCCGGTGGCCAGCCTCACGATGCGCCGGGAGCGGGCCCGGAGCTTGTCGTTGGAGGCCCGCACGTCGACCATCAGATTGCCGTAGGTCTTGCCCAGCCGGATCATGCTGATCGTCGAGATCATGTTGAGCACCAGCTTCTGGGCGGTGCCCGCCTTCAGCCGGGTGGACCCCGCGATCAGCTCGGGCCCGGTGACCACCTCGATGCCGTGATCGGCGGCGGCCGCCAGCGGCGAACCGGCGTTGCAGGCCAGTCCGATGGTCAGCGCCCCGCGGCGGCGGGCGTGCTCCACCGCGCCGACCGCGTACGGGGTGCGGCCGGAGGCCGAGACGCCGACCACGACGTCGTCCCCCGTGACGCGCAGCCGCTCCAGATCGGCGGCGGCCAGCTCCTTGCTGTCCTCGGCGCCCTCCACCGCCGACACCAGTGCCGAGGGCCCGCCGGCGACCCGGCCCACCACGTCCTCCGGGCGGGTGTTGAACGTCGGTGGGCACTCGCTGGCGTCCAGGACGCCGAGCCGTCCGGCCGTGCCGGCGCCCTGGTAGATCAGCCGTCCGCCGCGCGCCATCCGCTCGGCCACGCCGTCGATCGCCGCCGCGATCCTCGGCAGCTGGGCGGCGACCGCGGTGGGAACCCCCGCGTCCTCGGTGTTCATCAGCCGGGCGATGTCGAGGGTCGGCAGCCGGTCGATCTCGGCGAGTTCGGGTCGGTAGGCCTCGGTGGTGAGATGGGCGAGCTGCTCCTGAAGAGGACCGTAAGGAGTGGAGGGCGGAGTGCTGGACATGACGGGAGCGGCTCTCTCCGGTTCGGGCGGGTGTCAGGGGGCGGGTCAGCGCTCGCGGGGGGAGTGGCGGTGGGCCAGTGCCTCGTAACTGGCGTGCAGGGCGGGCGCGGCGGTCTCGAAGGTGCGCTGCGCGACACCGATGAACAGGCAGTCGACGACGAGCAGCTGGCTGGTGCGGCTGGACATCGCCGCGGGCCGCAGCTCGCTCTCGCGGGCGGTGGAGGTGGTCAGCACGTGATCGGCGTACTGGGTCACCTCCCCGTCCGGCCGGCCGGTGACGGCCACCGTCGTCGCGCCGTGGTCGAAGGCCGCCTGGAGCGGCTCGATGACGTCCACGGTGCGGCCGGAGTGGGTGATGGCGATGGCCACATCGCCCGCCTGGAGCTGGACCGCGGTCGTGACGGCCAGGTGCGGGTCGGCGTGCGCGTGGGCCACCAGGCCGATCCGCAGCAGCTTCTGCGCCAGGTCCTGGGCGACCAGGGAGGAGGCGCCGATGCCGTAGACGTCGATGCGGCGGGCCGTGGCCACCGCGTCGACGGTGGCCTCCAGCTGGCCCAGGTCCAGGGCCTGCGCGGTGTCGGTGAGCGTCTGCCGCTCGTCCTGGGCGAGCTTGGCCACCACCTCGCTGATCGGGTCGTCGACGGATATGTCGGCGGTGACGGCGGGCGCGGCACCGGACGCCTGCTGGGCCGCCAGCCCGGCGAGCGCGAGCCGCAGGTCCCGGTAGCCGGGGTACCCCAGCAGCCGGGCGGTGCGCACGACGGTGGCCTCGCTGGTGCCGGTCCGCTCGGCCAGCCCCGTGACGGTCAGGGCGGCGCAGCCCGCCGGGTCCTGGGCCACCGTCTCGGCCACGCGCTGCATCGAGCGGGTCATGGAGGGGGCCATGGTGCGCACCTTGGCGGCGAGCGCACCCGGCTCGGGGGGCGCCGGCCGGGGCGCGACGGGCGCGGGGCGCAGACGGCCTCCGCGCCGGACGAAATTTTCCTTCATAGCGTTCCTCACAGCTGGAAGGTATTTTCCACGGCTCTTCCCGTCAAGGTATCGGGCACGCCCGGTGGTGCCCGGGTTCTGGTCCAATGGAGGTATGGAAGAGCGCTCCCCGGAAGAGGCCGTCGGCCTGGGCAGGGCGGCGGTGCTGGCCGACCTGGCCGCGGAGTCGAAGGCCGGGCCGGAGGAGGTCTCCGTGCTGGAGGACGCCGTCGCCCACCGTCGCTGGTGGTCGGGTCAGTGGCCGCAGGGTGCCGCCTTCGTGCCCGGTCTGATCGCCCAGGACGTGCAGGACGCCCTGCTGGACCGGGGTGTCCGGTGGCCGGGCTGCGAGCTGTGCGAGGACACCGAGGAGCACACCCTGGGTGTGGAACCGGAGCTGGGGGCCGATCCGCACTGGGTCTGCGATGTCACGGGTCGCACCGTGGCGCCGCTCGGAGGGCTGGGAGGGGTGCGCGGCGCGTGACCGTGTACATCGACCCGCCGATGTGGCCGGGGCACGGCCGGCTGTGGTCCCATCTGATCAGCGACCGCTCCTACGGGGAACTGCACGCCTTCGCCGCCGGCCTGGGCTGCCCGCCGGGGGCCTTCGACGGCGACCACTACGACGTTCCCGCCGAGCGTCACGCCGAGGCTCTGCGCAGGGGCGCGGTACCGGCGGACACCAGGACCCTCGTGTGTCGCCTGCACGCGGCCGGGCTGCGCCGCCGCAAGCGGCCCGGCGGCCCGGGCGGTCGCGCCTGAGAGCGGTCGGGGTGCCCCGCCGGTACGCCGTCAGGTCCCGGTCAGCAGGTCCAGTTCGCCGGCGACGTTGTAGCGGGCGGTGGCCTCCCAGTGCTCCCGGCCGTGGGGGGTGCGGTAGAGGGCGGGCCGTTCGAGCAGCCGCCTCAGCACCGCCGCCCGGCCCTCCCGGAAGGCGTCCTGGGGCACGAAGCCGTACTCCCGGCGTACCGCCGCCGCGTAGGCCGCGTAGGCGGACGGAGGGCCCGCCAGGACGGCGAGATCGGCGTCGCACAGAGTCTCGCCGCTGGTGTCGCCGGGGGCGGGGTCGTGTCCCGCGGTGAGCCGGACCAGCCGGGCCGTCTCCGCGCGGCACGGCTCGGGGACGCCCGCCTCCGCCAGCAGCCGCTCGGCGAGATGGGCGCTGTTCTCCTCGTTCCGGGAGCCGGACGGGTCGTGGACCGCGTCGTGGAACCAGGCGGCGAGTTCCACCGCCACCGGGTCCAGCGGCACCGCGGCCAGTTCGTCGAGCCGGGCGAGCACCGCGCTGAGGTGCTCGGTGGTGTGGTAGTGGCGGTGCGGCTCTGCCCAGCGGTCGAGCAGTTCCCTGCCGACGGCCTCGGCGTCGGCCCGGCTGCCGTCGTGGGCTCGTTCCAGCAGGCCGGTGAAGCGGCGCAGCAGCGCGCCCGGGTCCGGCGGCGGGCCTGCGGGGGAGGGCGGGCGCAGGGCGGCGGGGTCGTGGGCGGGCGCGGTGGACGGCTCCGGTTCCGGCATGTCCCCATTGTGACGCCGGGGGTCACCCGGATGCGGGAGTCCGAGCCGTCGTGGAGCGTCGCCGGGGCGTCTGCCCTCCGGTTCCCGCTGGTCCGGACCTTCCCTCGGTGCGTGGGGGTGTGACAGGCTTCGCGATATGTCTAGACCACTTCTTGAGGTGATCGCTCTCAGCGGCGAGGACGCCGTCGCCGCGCGGGACGGAGGGGCGGACCGCCTCGAACTGGTGGCCGACATGGCCGCCGACGGGCTGACCCCGGCCCGGGAGACGTTCGCCCGGGTGCGGGCCGCCGTGGACCTGCCGCTGCGCGTCATGCTGCGTGCCGCGGCCGGCTTCGCGGCCGGCGGGCCGGCCGCGCTGGAGGACCTGTGCGCGGCCGCGCGAGGGCTGCGCGCCGAGGGGGCCGAGGAGTTCGTGCTGGGATTCCTCGACGAGTCCGGCCGCCCGGACCTGCCGGCCGTCACCGCACTGACCGGCGCGGTTCCCGGCTGCCGGTGGACGTTCCACCGGGCCATCGACCGCGCCGCCGACCGCGACGGGCTGCGCAAACAGCTCGACGGCGTGAGCGGACTGGACACCTACCTCACCGCGGGCTCCCCGCACGGGGTGGACGACGGACTCGTGGTGCTGGCCGCCGAGGCGGCCCGCGCGGCGGCCCGCGACCCCGGCTACGCCCCGCGGATCATGGCGGGCGGCGGCCTGCGCCTGGAGCATGTGGCACCCTTGCGGGCCGCGGGCATCGACGGCTTCCACATCGGCGGCGCGGCCCGCCCGGCGGGCTGGGCCGGACCGGTCGACGAGGCATCGGTCCGGCTGTGGCGCGACGCGCTGGACGCGCCGGTGCCGGGGACCCCGCTGACGGCGACCGCCTGACCGGCGGGGCCGGCTGCCGGGGCGGGTCAGGGATGTTCGTGCCAGGGGTTGACCCGGCCGACGACGCGCATCTCCTCGGGGGAGTCCAGGGTGTCCAGCACCCCCTGGCAGATCTCTCCGTCGGTGAGCCAGCGGGTGCCCGCGGGGCCGTCGGTGAACCCGAGAACCGCTCGGCGGTAGGTCACCTCCGGCCGGTCGAAGGGCTCCGGCCGACGCGGCTGCAGCTCGCGCGGGTCGCGCGTCCCGCTGCCGAGCACGTCCACGACGAGCGCGCGGTCCGCCAGCCGGGGCGACACCTCCTCCTGGACGCTCTCCCGGTGCGCCGTGCGGACCCACAGCACGGCCACGCCGTACGGTCCCCACTGCTGGACGGCGCTGTCCAGCCCCGTCCGCAGCGACTCGCGCAGCGCGTAGTGCGCCTGCACCGGGGTCACCGCTCCGGGACCCGGCGCGGCCGCGGCCACCTGCTGCAGCCGGGTCGCGTCCCGGGCCACCACCGTCGTGGAATGGCCGCGTGCGGTCAGCTCGTGCACCAGGCCGGAGAGCATGCCGGTGCCGCCCACCACCAGCGCGGGAGATGCCGTCTGGGAAGTCATGCTCCCAGCCTAGGGCGGAAGCTGCCGGACCGTCACGAACAGGACGATCCGCCCGCGGTGGTGCGGGCGGCCGGACACGTGCCATGTGTCCCGGCCGCCCGTTCGTCCTCCCGGACCTGTCAACGGAGGAGCCGCCGGTGACCCGGCGGTGGAGCTGCCGGAAGCAATCTGCTCACCCGGGCCCGCTCTACACCTCGGCCACACCCGTCCGGGTGACACCGGTCCGCCGAAACGGCGCGATCCGGCCGTTATCCACGGCTCGCGGACGGTGAGTCCAGCTCTGCGGGGAGAGACTCCGCGTGCACGACGGTCAGGCCGGAGACGGCCCGGGTCAGCGCCACGTACAGGCGCCGCAGCCCGGTACGCCGGTCCGGCTCCCCGGCGACCACCGCGGCCGGCTCCTCCAGCACCACCCAGTCGTACTCCAGGCCCTTCGCCAGCGACGCCGGCACCAGCGTCAGCCGGCACCGCGCGGAGGTCTCCTCGCCCGGGGCCAGCCAGTCCAGGCCCGCCGCCCCCAGCGCCCCGGCCAGCACGGGAACCCGCTCGTCCGCCGCGATCAGCCCCGTCGATCCCTCCCTCCCCAGCGCTTCCCGGCAGGCCGCCGCCACCTCGCCGCCCAGTCCGGCGCCGGGAACCCGCCGCACCCGCAGCGACCCGGCCGCCTCCCGGACCGACCCGGCCGGGGACAGGCCGGGAGCGATGGCCGGAAGCAGCCGGGAGGCGTAGTCGATCACCTCGCGCGGCACCCGGAACCCGGTGGTCAGCTCCTCCACCACCGCGTCCGGCTTCCCCAGATGGGACAGGGCCGCCTCCCAGCTCCGCGCGGCCCACGGAGTGGTTCCCTGCGCGAGGTCCCCGAGCACCGTCGCCGAACCGGTGCCGCAGCGCCGGCCCACGGCCCGGTACTGCATCGGGGAGAGATCCTGCGCCTCGTCCAGCACCACGTGCCCCAGCGAACCGGTCCGCTCCACCAGATCCCGGGCCTCGTCGATCAGCACCGCGTCCGCCGCCGACCACCGGGCCGACTTCACCCCGCGCGGGGGGCGCTCCCAGAGCACCGCGCGCTGCTCCTCCGGCGTCAGCAGACCCTCGGCGTGCTCCGCCAGGAAGGCGGCGTCCGACAGCAGCCGCAGCACCAGCTTCACCGGGTCCACCTGCGGCCAGATCTCCTTCACGGCCGCCTTCACCGGCGCGCTGCGGGCCACCGCCGCCTGCACCCGGTCGTCCGGAGCCTCGCCGGAACGCTCCATGCGCACCAGCACCGCGTGCGCGATCCGCTGCGGCAGGGCCTCCCGCGCGGCGCCGTAGCGGATGTCCCGGGCCAGCAGCTCCCGGACGGTCTCCGCGATCTCATGGGCCGGGATCCGCCACCTGCGGGAGCCGCGCACGACCGTCACACCCTCCTCAGGTCCTTCCGGCACGCGCACCCCCGACCGCAGCGCCCGGCGCAGCACCCGGGCCATCCGGGCGTCGCCCTTGACCGTGGCCGCCGCCGGGGAGTCGGTGCCCCGCACCTCGACATGGGCCACCAGCTCGCCGACGGTGGCCTGCTTCACCTCCAGCTCACCCAGCGCCGGCAGCACCTGCTCGATGTAGCGCAGGAAGGACCGGTTGGGGCCGACGACCAGAGTGCCGCTGCGGGCCAGCCGCTCGCGGTGCGCGTACAGCAGATACGCCACCCGGTGCAGCCCGACCGCGGTCTTCCCGGTGCCCGGCGCGCCCTGCACGCACACCGTGCCCGCCAGCCCGGCGCGCACGATCTCGTCCTGCTCGGGCTGGATGGTCGCCACGATGTCCCGCATGGGGCCGACGCGCGGCCGCTCGATCTCCCGCCGGAGCAGGGCGCTGACGCGTTCCTCCTCGCCGGGATCGGACAGCCGCTCGTCCTCGTAGGCGGTCAGCTCCCCGCCGTCGTAGCCGAAACGCCGGCGCAGCACGACGCCTAGCGGGTCCTTCTTCGAGGCGCGGTAGAACGGCTGGGAGACCGGCGCGCGCCAGTCGATCACCATCGGATCGCCGCCGGCGTCGTGGACGTGCCGCCGGCCGATGTAGAAGCGGGTGCCGTACTCCCCGTCGCCGTCGACCGGGCGCGCGAAGTCGAGCCGGCCGAAGAACAGCGGGGTGCCGGACAGATCGGCCAGCGAGGCGATGCGCCTGCGCACATCGGCGCGCAGCGTCTCGGCGGTGACCCAGTTGGCCGCCGCGTCCGAGAGGTCCAGCGCCTCCGCGTCGGCCCGCATGGCCCGCAGCGCGGCGCGGGAGGCCGCCAGGTGGGCGCGTTCCGCGGCGAGCGGGCCGGAGTCCGGGGGCGCGAGGGCCGTCGGGCCGTCGGCGGGCGCTCCGGGCGCCGGACGGGCGGGGTCGTCGGAGGAGCGGGCAGGGGCGGACACGGGTTGCCTCCGGGCGGGGTGCGCAGCTGCGGTCACGGAAGGAACCCGGCCGGTTTCCGAGCGGCCGGGGCCTCCCGGGCGGTCAGGGCCGGAGGGGAGGCGGGCAGACGGGAGACCCTAGGGCAGCGGGCACGCCGGTGCAAACGGTTTTCCGCGCCCTCGTGCGGGCCCTCCCCCGCCCTCCGCCTCTCGGGCGGAAATCCACCGGATTCTGCCTTCGGGGCGATTCCGGAAGCCGCAGGTGAGAGGCACCCTGGAAGTATGAGTGCCACGATGTCCCCCCACGCGGGAGGAGTCGGCGCACCCGGTGCCACGGCGCTGGGGGCCACCCCCGCGCGAGACGCCCGCGACCACCGCGGACACCTGCTCGGCGACGGCCTGCGCGCCGTCCGGGTCTACACCCGGGCGGCCTTCGAAGTGGTCGTCCTGGGGCAGGTCGAGGAGAAGGGAGTCGTTCACGTACGGCGGCGCTGAGAGGCGCCTCAGACCTCGTCCAGCTCGTCGTCCGCGCTGCCCTCCACCGGGAGGCCGTGCGCCGGGCCGCCGGGAGCCGTCAGCTCACTGGCGTCCATGATCCGGTAGGCGTAGCCCTGCTCGGCGAGGAACCGCTGCCGGTGCGCGGCGAACTCCTGGTCGACGGTGTCGCGGGCGACCACCGAGTAGAAGCGCGCCTCGTGGCCGTCCGCCTTCGGCCGCAGCACCCGCCCCAGCCGCTGCGCCTCCTCCTGCCGGGAAGCGAAGGTGCCCGAGACCTGTACGGCGACCGTCGCCTCCGGCAGGTCCACCGAGAAGTTGGCCACCTTGGACACCACCAGCACCTGGATCTCTCCGGTGCGGAAGGCCTGGAACAGCTTCTCGCGCTGCGCGTTGGTCGTGTCGCCCTTGATCACCGGCGCGTTCAGCTGCTCGCCCAGCTCGTCCAGCTGGTCGATGTACTGGCCGATGACCAGGGTCTGCTGGCCGGCGTGCATCCGCACCAGGGTCTCGGTGACCCGCCGCTTGGAGTCGGTGGTCGCGCAGAAGCGGTACTTCTCGTCCGTCTCGGCGGTCGCGTACGCCAGCCGCTCGGAGTCGGTGAGATCGACCCGGACCTCCACGCAGTCCGCCGGGGCGATGTACCCCTGGGCCTCGATCTCCTTCCAGGGCGCGTCGAACCGCTTGGGGCCGATCAGGGAGAAGACGTCGGATTCCCGGCCGTCCTCGCGGACCAGCGTCGCGGTCAGCCCGAGCCGCCGCCGGGCCTGCAGGTCGGCGGTGAACTTGAAGACCGGAGCGGGCAGCAGGTGCACCTCGTCGTAGATGATGAGACCCCAGTCGCGGGAGTCGAACAGCTCCAGGTGCGGATAGACGCCCTTGCGCCGGGTGGTCAGCACCTGGTAGGTCGCGATGGTGACCGGGCGGATCTCCTTGCGGGCACCGCTGTACTCGCCGATCTCGTCCTCGGTGAGGGAGGTGCGCCGCACCAGCTCGGCCTTCCACTGCCGGGCCGAGACGGTGTTGGTGACCAGGATCAGCGTGGTCGACTTCGCCGTCGCCATGGCGCCCGCGCCCACCAGCGTCTTGCCGGCGCCGCACGGCAGCACGACGACCCCGGAGCCGCCGTGCCAGAAGCTCTCGACGGCGTGCCGCTGGTAGGGCCGCAGCTGCCAGTCCCGCTCCTCCAGCTCGATCGGGTGCGCCTCGCCGTCCACATAGCCGGCCAGGTCCTCCGCGGGCCAGCCCAGCTTCAGCAGCACCTGCTTGATCTGTCCGCGCTCCGAGGGGTGCACGGCGACGCTGTCGTCGTCCAGCCGCGCCCCGACCAGCGGCCGCACCTTCTTCGACCGCAGGATCTCCTCCAGCACCGGCCGGTCGGTGCTGGTCAGCACCAGGCCGTGGGCGGGGTGCTTGGTCAGCGTGAGCCTGCCGTAGCGGGCCATCGTCTCGGCGATGTCGACCAGCAGCGCCTGCGGCACCGGGTACCGGGAGTGCGTCACCAGGGCGTCCACGACCTGCTCCGCGTCGTGACCGGCGGCCCGCGCGTTCCACAGGGCCAGCGGCGTCACCCGGTAGGTGTGGATGTGCTCGGGGGCCCGCTCCAGCTCGGCGAACGGCGCGATGGCGCGTCGGCACGCGTCGGCCTGCTCATGATCGACTTCCAGCAGCAGAGTCTTGTCGCTCTGCACGATGAGCGGACCGTTCACGCGATTCTCCTCCAGTGGGCAGGTGGCCAAGATTCCAGTGTCCACCATCGCGCCCCGGATGCGGCCAGCCGCGTACGACCGCCTCACCGCCGTCCCGAAAGCGGTCGCATCCGTGGCTTCACCCAGGAGGGTTTGTGTGCAGCGAGGTGTTGACGGCCAGGAGACATGCCGGCAGAGGGTCCTATCGTCGTTTTCTGCCGAGACAGCCCACGAGGCGACATCTTCGGTGGCGAGAAGGAGGTCGGTTGTCGCGGCCGGTCCGGGGGCCGGCATCGCGGGCCGTTCCCCGGGGGCGCCCGCATGACCCGGGCGCCGCATACCGGGCCCTATGCCGACAACCGGTGTCGAACGGCTCACCCGGGTCACCGAGGCGGGCTATCGTCATGGGCGAGTGCGCCGAAGCAGCACGAAGGAGTATCCAGGTCATGACCGCACACGCCGCAGAACCCACGCCGACCGTTCCGCCCATGCCCGAACGGACCCCGAAGGCGCTGCGTGCAGCCATCGCCCAGCACACCCCCCACCTCCTTCCCGACTTCGACGAGCACTGGCGTTGGGCCGTCGCCGACGCGTATGACATCAGCACAGTGCCGGCGTTCATGGCGCGCTGGTGGGGTGAGTTCGCAGTCGCCCGGGATCCGAAGCTCGACGCGCACATGGCCGACCTCCACGACCGTGCGGAGGAGTCCACCGACCTCACCGAGGCCAAGGCGCTTCTGGAGGAAGCGTCCCACATCCGGCACGAGGTCCAGCGGCTGGAACCCGGCCAGTGACCGACGACGGCTTCATGGGGCCACCCTGGCAGATGGACTGGACACTCAAGTCCCAGGCTGTCCGCGATCAGCTTCCGGAGCACGTGTGGAAGCTGATCGACGCTGTACGTGCCGAACTGGTCACGGCGAAGGATCCCTACTTCCGAGGAACCGACGGCGATGCGGACATTCCCGCGGGCATGAAGGTCCAGCCGGTGCGGTCCGACCTTCCCAAGGGCAGTCGTGTCCTCCTGTTCGACCATGGACATGGCTGGCTGCGGTACACCTTCATTCCGCGCACCGAGGATCCGCAGATCGTCGTGGAGGAGATCTTCTGGCAATGACCCGCTGAACCTCCCACGCCCCCGCCCTCCGGCCCGACGGATTACCCGTTGCGGGTGAGCAGGGCGGTGGCGATGGCTGCCGGGACGGGGTCCAGGGAGGTCCGGCCGGAGCGGGTGCTCCACAGGGCTTCCTGCAGGACGCGTGCCAGGGTCCAGCACCGGGCCCGCTCCCGGTCCAGGCCCGCCGCCTCGGTCAGCACGTCGAAGCGGCGCAGCACCGCGCGGCGCACGTCGCCGGTGGCGGCGACCTCGGCGAAGCGGTTGCGCAGGCCGGGCAGCAGTTCGAAGCAGGGGTCGCCGACGAGCGGTTTGGGGTCGATGGCCAGCCAGGGCTCGCGTCCCGGCCTTGCGCCGGGACGGGGGGCGAGGACGTTCTCGTAGTGCAGGTCCCAGTGCAGCAGCCGGTCGCCCGGCTCGGCGGCGACCTCGCGGAGAGCCGCCGCGCACTCGGTGACGGTCCGGCGGTCCTCCGGCCGCCGCAAGCGCCGGACGGCCGCGGGGGCCTCCCGCAGCATCGCCGCGGCGCTGTCCTCCAGCCGCCGCGGGCCGGGACGAGGGCCGGGCCGGGCGGACGGGGTGTCAGCAGTTGGGAATCACGGTGCCGTTGTTGTCACGGGCCTCGTCGTTGCCCCACCTGCTCAGGTAGTAGGCCGGCACATAGGCGTTGCGGCCGTTGCCGCCGGGGTAGGTGAGGTCGAGGTCGGTGCGCAGCCACCAGTGGTTGTACCCGTAGGTCCCCGAGTACCGCTCGCCCCACACCTTGCAGTAGACGTAGTGGGTTCCCGCGTACAGCAGGCCCTGGGCGTTCCTGGCGGCCGCGCCGGAGTAGCCCTCGGTCTGCGCGAAGGTGTCCACCCAGTACCGGTTGCCGCCGCCGGAGCAGCCGTTGTCACTGGTCAGGTGGCGCTGCCCGTAGGAGGAGGGGTAGGGCAGGGTCTGACCGTTGATCCGGATGGTCTGCCCCACACCGTTGAGCAGCTGCTCGTAGTGGATGTGGGCTCCGGAGGAGTTCCCGGTGGAACCGGTGGTGCCGATCTGCTGTCCCTGGGAGACGTGCTGGCCGTTGGCCACGGAGAAGGCCGCCAGGTGGAAGTAGTACGTCCGCCAGCCGCCGCCGTGGTCGATGATGATGTAGTTGCCGGCGCCGCCGGCCTGGTAGTGGCGGGTGGCGGTGCCGGCGGCGGAGGCGAGCACCGGCGAGCCGGCGGTGGTGCCGCCGTCGGAGCGGATGAAGTCCAGCGCGCGCCGGACCTCGGCGGAGTGGTGGCTGTACGTCCATGTCTGGCCGCAGGCGAACGGCGCCTTGAAGACGGGTGCCTGGGCGGTGACGTCGTCGGCCTGCGCGGCGGACGGCATGAGCAGTCCGGCCAGCAGCGCGCCGAGCGCGAGCAGGGTGAGGCGGATGGATCGCATCGTGGGGACCTCCGGGGTCGGCGGGGGATTCCTGCCGCGCCGGGCCATACCCCCCGCGCCGGTGCCGCACGCCGCCGGGCGCCGTCCGTCATTGGTCCCGTCCACCCCAACAGGGCGGAACAGGGGTGAAGTCGCGCTCCTGTCAGCCCGCCCGGCGGGCTTCCTGGGCGCCGCTCGCCGGGGCTTCCCCGGGGAGCAGCACCGCGCCGGTGATCCGGTGCAGCGGGTAGGTGCGCACCTCTTCCGCGGTGTGGTCGAAGGAGGTGACGAAGCCGCCCTCCACCCGGACCGGTTCGAGGACGCGTCCGGCGGCGACCCCGTCGGCGCCGACGTAGCCGATGCGGACCAGTGCCCCGCCGCGGGCGGCCGAGCGCAGCGCGGCGAGGGTCTCGTCCGCGGGAGTCCGCGGGACCTCGCGCCTGCCGTCGGCCGGGTCGGTCACCCGTGCGGCGGGGCGGGCGGTGCCCGTCGCGTGATCGCCGGTGCGGATGGCGCGGACCGCCGCCGCGAGCAGCGTGTCGTCCGCCGTGGGCGGGGAGTCCGGTGCGGGCTCCGGCGCGCGGCGCGGCGGGGTGCGGTGCGCGGTGTGCCGGACGGTGACCACCCCGCCCTCGGCCGATTCGGCCGCCGGGGCGAAACCGAGTTCCCGCAGCTGCTCCAGCAGTGTTCCGGGAGCGGCGGTGGTGACCAGCACGGTGGGGGCGATCCGGCGCAGCCGCAGGGATTCGGAACGGCGGTCGGCCAGCAGCTGTTCGATCAGCGACTCGTCGTCGCAGCGCAGATAGGCGGAGGCCGCGCCGACCCGCAGGTGGCCGTGCCGGCGCGCGGTGTCGTCGACGAGGTAGCTCAGCGGCTGCGGCACCGGGGTGCGGGACCGTTCGGCGAGGAACGCGTGCAGCCGCGGGGCGCTCCAGCCGGAGTCCAGGGCGCGGCGCACCGAGTCGGGGGAGAAGCGGTAGACGGTGGCGGCCCCGCGGGACTCGATGTCGGCGATCGTGCTCAGGTCATGGGCGAGGTCCCGCTCCAGCGGGCCGGGCGCGACGGCGGTCAGGTCGGCCTGGAGGAGGAAGTGGTCCAGTGGCCGCGGCAGCAGGACGGCCAGCCGGGCGACGGCCGCCTCCACCGCCGCGGTCGTCTCGGGGCCGGTCGGCTCGGGCAGCGGGGTGTCGGTGGCCGAGCCCGTCCGGGCCGCTTCGGCGGCCTCCGGGTCGCCGGGCTCCGGCGCGGGAGGGCGCACCAGCGGGCGGCTGTAGGAGGCGAGTGCGCCGCGGCCGGTGACCCCCAGCCGCTCGGCCTCCGCCAGCGTCGCCTCGCACAGCAGTCTGCGCAGCTCGGCGGGCATCCGGCGGGGCTGCTCCCAGGTGAGCCGCTCGCGGACCGCGGCCGGTTCGGGTGCGGTGCCCGCCGGCGCCTCGGCCAGCAGCCGGAGCACGCCGCGGCGCAGTTCGGCCGCCGGGCCGCGGTCCAGGCCGGGGCCGAGGGCGGCCAGCGCCCGGCCCTTGCTGTCCCGGCCGCCGGCCAGCCCGGGAACCCGGGTGCTGGTCAGCCATCCCGCGATCAGGCGTCCCCAGCGGGTCTCCGGGGATCCCTCCAGCCAGCTGTCGTAGGCGGGGGTGGGCGCGTAGCGTTCGTTCGCCTCGCCGTCGGCGGCCACCAGCCCGGCGGCGTAGGCCAGCTCGATCCAGAACACCGCTTCGGGCTCGGGGAGGTCCAGCGCCACCGCGGTGCGCTTCTGGTCCCGCACGCCGAGTCCGCCGGCCCGCAGCACGGGCGGGCCCTCCCTCCCCCAGGTGTTCAGCAGTTCCTCGACGACGGCGAGGGCGGCGTGGGCCTGGCCTGCCGCCGCGGCGTCCACGCCGTGCGGGTCGTGGCTCGCCTGGGCGGTGAGCTCCGGCGGGAGCGGGCGCGGCGTGCGGTGGGCGCGGCCGCCGCGCAGGTGCAGGGCGACCTCCCGGGGCAGCGCCACCGTGCCGGGGGACACCGGGATGAGGAGCCCGCGGTCCAGCAGCCAGCGCAGGTGGGGGGCGGGCCGCGCCGAGATCTCCCCGTAAGGCGGCCCCCACTTCAGGCGTTCCAGCACCGCGAGGGCCGGCTCCGGGGCGGCGTCGAGCAGGCGCGTCATCCGCTCGGTGTCCCCGACCAGCGAGGCCAGGGCGGCCAGTGCGCTGACCGAGTCGGGTGTGGAGCGCAGACCGGCGGCGGTCAGCAGCTCCTGGATGCGGCGCGGCGACATGCCGGAGGCGGCCTCGGCCAGGGTGGGGCCCAGCCCGGTGGAGCTGGGGCGCTGGGCCGTGGGCGCCAGCAGTTCCTGGACGGTGCGCACCAGCCGCAGCTGCCCCGGCCCGCCCCACACCAGGGCCCGGGTCCGCAGGGTGTCCACGGCGCGCGGCACCCGCTCCTCGGCTCCGGGCAGCAGCCCGGCGAGCGTCTCGTAGGGGCAGGGCTGCGGGGCGACCGCCAGTGCCTCGGCGACCTGCAGGGTGAAGGTGTCCAGGTGCTCCAGCGCGCGCAGCACCGATACCCGGGTGGCCGCCCGGGTGGCGAGCTGCGACAGATCGCCGGGAAGCGGCGAGAGCAGGTCGGGGCGGGCCCGCAGCAGCTCGGCCAGCGCGTCGTCACCGGCGGCGCGCAGCGCGTCGGCGAGGGTCCGGGGGCTTCCGGCCGAAGTCGTCATCCGTTTCACCGTACCGGCACGCACCCCTCACGGCCATGAACCGGCGAGGCCGGGCCGGTCCGGCGGGGGGCCGGCAGCGGGACGGTTCATGATTGTTTTCAGCATGATCCAGCGCGGAACCCCGGGCGTTCACGCCCGGGAGGAAGCGCTTCTCAAGATACGGGTGACCTGCACGGGCGCACGGGTCTGCACTGGCTGGTAGGGGAGGGGGAACAGCGCGGGCAGGCCGGCAGACGGGGACACCACGGCGACGCGGTCTCCGGGGCGGGGCTTCGGACGAGTGGCAGGGGCCGTCATGCGGTGAACATAGGGCCGCACCGGGGGCGGGACACGAGTCGCTTTCCGGGCGCCCGCCGAACCGGGGTGACACCCCGGCTTTCGCTCGTTCAGGCGAACCTTCCGTGCTCTGTGGCCTGCGGGTATAAGCTTGGGCTTACGGTGAGCAAGTGTGGAAGATCATTCTGTTGGAGCCCGTGGACAAATGGTTCCTCGGACTGTGCGAGGCGGACGAGAAGACGGCCAACTTGATCAGTGATGCCCTGGATCACTTGGCTGCCGAAGGCCCTTCTCTGGGAAGACCAATAGTGGATCGAGTGCACGGGAGCCAGTTGCACAATCTCAAGGAGCTACGCCCGTCTTCCCGTGGAACGAGCGAGGTTCGCATGCTGTTCGTCTTCGATCCCGACCGAGCGGCGATCGTCCTGGTGGCTGGTGACAAAGCCGGGCGATGGTCCCAGTGGTACGCGGAGAATGTGCCTGTGGCTGAACGGCGATACCGGGCCTACCGGCAAGCAGTCGAGGAAGGAGAGGGACGATGACCGGTCGATCGTGGGACGAGGTGCGGGAAGAGGCGTTCGAGCGGCAGCCGTGGCTGGCATCCGAGGAGGCTGCCGACGAGCGGGCCGCCGTACGCATCGCGAATACCGCCCGGATCCGAGGTCACGAACTTGCTCAGTTGCGGAAGGCGGCGGGTCTCACGCAGGCCGAGGTCGCGTCGGTCCTGAAGGTGAGTCAGGCGAGGGTGTCGCAGATCGAGCATGGTCGCATCGACAGTCTGGAGATGCTGGGCGCGTATGCCGCTGCGCTGGGGGCACGCATGTCGGTGGTGGTGAGTCGCGACGATGTGTCCGTGCGGGTCGCGTAGGTCTTCCGGGGAGGGGGCGGCCGTCGGGGCGGGGATGAGCCCGTCGCGGTAGCGGGACGGCCCGGGGTGTTGCGGCCGGCTCTCCGGTCAGGGGCGGGGGCCCAGGGCGGGGGTGAGGAGTGCGAAGGCGTGGTGCGCGGCGTCGGTGACGGCTGCGGCGATGGTGGCGTCGCTCTGGCCGGCGAGGGTGCGGCGGAACGTCTCGTCGAAGAGGGCGCGGTGGGCGGCGGCGATCAGGGCGGCGGCCGCGCGGGGGCGGAAGTCGTCCGGGCTGCTCGTTCCGGTTGTTCCGGCTTCCTCGGCCAGTGCCGCGGCCAGGGTGCGCTCGCGGTCCCCGTGGAACTCCCGCAGCCGGGCCAGCAGGGCGGGGCTGCCGGCGATCATGCGGGCGAAGGGCGGACCGCAGAAGCCGATCACCGGGTCGTGGCGGGCCACCGAGGCCAGGAAGGCCTCGCGCAGGGCGTCCAGTGCGCTGCGGCCGGGAGGGCGGCCGCGGACGGTCCGGGCGAGCCCTTCGGTGTACTCCCGGCCCAGGTCCAGGGCCAGGTCCTCCTTGGCGAAGAACACGTGCTTCTCGCTGGGGGCCTCGCGGTGCGGGGACCGGCGGGTCCCCGCGCTGTGGGTCAGCCGGCGCGCCCCCAAGCTCGGCTGGTGCTGGGCGGGCAATCCGCACACCTGGCTGGGCATGGCCTCGGCGGCGGAGCGCTCGGCGGCGTGAGCGCGCCCGGCTCCCGCGGCGGCCGGTGCGGGCCGCGGGAGCCGGGCGGAGCGCGTCAGCGCTCCGGGTGGACGGTGGTGAGCCGGCCGGGGCCGAAGCGACGGCGCCAGGCAAGCGAGACGTAGACCAGCGCGACCAGCACCGGCACCTCGATCAGCGGGCCGACCACGCCGGACAGGGCCTGCCCGGAGGTGACGCCGAAGGCACCGATGGCCACCGCGATGGCCAGCTCGAAGTTGTTGCCGGCGGCGGTGAAGGCGAGGGTGGTGGTGCGGTCGTAGGCAAGGCCGATGGCCTTGCCCAGCGCGAAGGTGCCGAACCACATGATCACGAAGTAGGCCAGCAGCGGCAGCGCGATGCGGGCCACGTCCAGCGGCTGGTTGGTGATCGTCTCGCCCTGGAGGGCGAACAGCAGCACGATGGTGAACAGCAGCCCGTACAGTGCCCAGGGGCCGATCCGCGGCAGGAACCGCGACTCGTAGCGCTCCCGGCCCATCGACCGTTCGCCGAAACGGCGGGTGAGGTAGCCGGCCAGCAGCGGGATGCCGAGGAAGATGACGACGTTGACCGCGATCTTCCCCATCGAGACGTCCAGGTGATCGCCTTCGCCCAGGCCCAGCCAGCCGGGCAGCAGGTCGAGGTAGAACCAGCCCAGCAGCCCGAAGGCCACCACCTGGAAGACGGAGTTCAGCGCGACCAGCACGGCGGCGGCCTCGCGGTCGCCGCGGGCCAGGTCGTTCCAGATGATCACCATGGCGATGCAGCGGGCGAGACCGACGATGATCAGGCCGGTGCGGTACTCGGGCAGGTCCGCGAGGAAGATCCAGGCCAGGGCGAACATCACCGCCGGGCCGAGCAGCCAGTTGATCACCAGCGAGCTGATCAGCAGCCTGCGGTCGCCGGTGACCGTGTCGAGGCGGTCGTAGCGGACCTTGGCCAGCACCGGGTACATCATGACGAGCAGGCCGAGGGCGATGGGCAGCGAGATGCCGCCCACCTCCATCGCGGCCAGCGCCGAGTCCAGCCCCGGCACCAGGCGGCCCAGGCCCAGGCCCACGGCCATCGCGGCCAGGATCCACACGGCCAGGAAGCGGTCGAGGGTGGAGAGCTTCGCGATGACGTTCGTCTCGGCGGGGTCCGGCGCCCTGCCGGAGGACGGCGCGGGGGCGGTGCTGGTCACGGGCAGGACCTCTTCGTGTCGGTGGCGGCGGTGTTCCGGGCGGTGGCGGCCAGGGCCGCGAAGGAGCCGGCGAGTGTTTCCAGGACCTCCGGGCGCAGCCGGTAGTAGGTGAAACGGCCGCACGGCTCGGTCTCGACCACACCCGCCTCGCGGAGCACCCGCAGGTGGTTGGAGAGATTGGTCTGCCGCGCTCCGGTCTCGTCCACCAGGTGGGTGGTGCACAGGGTCTCGTGGGCGAGCAGGGTGACGATGCGGAGTCTGAGCGGGTCGGAGAGAACCCGCATCAGATCAGTGTCGACTGACGTCAGCATGTGCTGATACTGTCACATCAGTCCCGGCTGATGCCAGGCCGGGGCGGGGACGCCCACCACCGTCCCCGCCGCCCGTCGCGAAGGAAGACACCGATGCCCTCCAGCCCCGCCGCCTCCGTGCTGTTCGTCTGCGTCCACAACGCCGGGCGCTCGCAGATGGCCGCCGGCTTCCTCGGCCACCTCGCCGGGGACCGGGTCGAGGTCCGCTCCGCGGGCTCGATGCCCGCGGACCAGGTCAACCCGGCCGCGGTCGAGGCGATGAAGGAGGCCGGCATCGACATCTCGGCGCAGCACCCCAAGGTGCTCACCACCGACGCCGTGCGGGCCTCCGACTACGTCATCACCATGGGCTGCGGCGACGCCTGCCCGGTCTTCCCCGGCAAGCGCTACCTCGACTGGCAGCTCGACGACCCGGCCGGCCAGGGCGTCGAGGCGGTCCGGCCGATCCGCGACGAGATCGAGCGCCGGGTGCGCGCCCTGATCGCCGAGATCGACGCCCGGTGACGGGAGGGGTGAGGCGACGGGACGGGCGAGGGGATCAGCCGAAACGGCCGCTGATGTAGTCCTCGGTGCGGCGGCTGGAGGGGTTGTTGAAGATCCTCTCGGTCCGGTCGAACTCGATCAGCTCGCCGGTGCGCATGCCCTTCTCGTCGTCGATGTTGACGCTGAAGAACGCCGTCATGTCGGAGACCCGCGCGGCCTGCTGCATGTTGTGCGTCACGATCACGATGCTGTAGGTGCTCTTCAGCTCCTGGATCAGGTCCTCGATCTTGAGCGTCGCGATCGGGTCCAGGGCCGAGCAGGGCTCGTCCATCAGCAGCACGTCCGGCTCGACCGCGACCGCCCGGGCGATGCACAGCCGCTGCTGCTGGCCGCCGGAGAGCGCCAGGCCGCTGTCACCGAGCTTGTCCTTGACCTCGTTCCACAGGCCCACCCGGGTCAAGGACTCCTCGACGAGCCGGTCCAGGTCGCCTCCGAAGCCGTTGAGCCGGGGCCCGAAGGCCACGTTGTCGTAGATGGACTGCGGGAACGGATTGGGGCGCTGGAAGACCATGCCGATCCGCCGGCGGACCTCGACGGCGTCGACCTCCGGGGCGTAGAGGTCCTCGCCGTTGTAGATCAGCCGCCCGGTCACGGTGGCGTCCATCAGGTCGTTCATCCGGTTCAGGCAGCGCAACAGGGTGGACTTGCCGCATCCGCTGGGCCCGATGAACGCGGTCACCCGGTTGCGCGGAACCCGCATGCTGATGCCCTTGACGGCGGTGAAGGCGCCGTAGTGGACGGCGATGTCCTCGATCTCGAACACCGCGTCGCCGACCGGTTCGCTCCCTCCGGCGCGCTCCGGAGCGGACTCGTCCTGGGCCGGCGGGGGCGCGGGGCGTTCTTCCGCCGCCGGCGAGTCGGCGGTGTCCGGGGCCGCGGTGTCCGGGACGGGCTCGGCAACGGCCGGCTGCTCGGATATCCGGGTCGTCATGGTCCCTCCAGGGATTACTTGAGCTTGTTGGCCTTGGAACCGACCCAGCGGGCCGCGATCACCAGCAGCAGGACGAAGAGGAACAGACACAGCGCTCCGCCCCAGGCCCGCTCGATGCCGGCCTGGAACTGCTGGGTGGCGCCGCGGTGGATCTGCAGCGGAACGGCACCCTGGGCGCCCTCGAAGTAGCTGGTGACCAGGTACTGCGAGCCCAGAGCGGTCAGGATCAGTGGAGCCGTCTCACCGATGCCACGGGCGACGGCCAGCATCGAACCGGTGGTCAGGCCGGGTGCGGCGGCGGGCAGCACCGTGGTGAGGATCGTCCGGGACTTGCTCGCCCCGAGCGCGTAGCCGGCGTTGCGCCACTCGTCGGGCACCAGCTTGAGCATCTCCTCGGAGGAGCGGGTGACGATCGGGAGCATGATGATCGCGATGGCCACCGAGGCGGCGAAGGCGCTGAAGCCCAGGCGGAAGACGGCGGTGCTGGAGATCAGCAGGCCGTAGACGAAGAGACCGACGAAGATCGAGGGAATGCCGGTCATGACGTCGGTGAAGAAGCGGATGAAGGTGGACAGCCGCCCGCCGCCGTATTCCACCAGGTAGACCGCGGTGGCCAGGCCCAGCGGAAGGGCCATCACGATCGCCCCGGCCATGATGTACGCGCTGCCGACGAAACCGGCCCGGTAGCCGCCGTCGCGCCGGTAGGTCGGTTCGTCGGTGGTGAAGAAGTCGAGGTTCACCACCGCGGCGCCCTCGCTCGCCACCTGGAAGATGATCAGCACCAGCGGGACGATGGCGATGCCCATGGTGAGGGTCAGCACGGCCATGGCGACCCGGCTCTTGGCGGCCCGGAAACGGGCGTTCGGCAGCTGGGTGCGCAGGCTGCGGTGGCCGGTCGGGGTCAGCTGCTCCCCACCGGCCTGCTCGCGCTCGGTGATCTCCTGGGTGGCACTCATACGGCGGCATCCCCCGCGACTCGGCCGATCCGCCAGACCAGCAGACGGGCACAGACATTGACGAGCATGGTGACGAGGAACAGCGCCACACCGATGGCCATGAGGCCCTTGACCGCCTCGGGGGAGGCGTCCTTGAAGGTGGCGGCGATGTGCGCGGCCATCGAGTCGCCGCCCCTGAGCAGGCTGCCGTCCCAGTTCTTGGTGCTGCCGATCAGCATCATCACGGCGATGGTCTCGCCGATCGCGCGGCCGAGACCGAGCATGGTGGCGCCCACGATCCCGGAGAAGCTGGAGGGCAGGATGACCTTCCGCATCACCTCGTAGCGGGTGGCGCCCAGGGCGTAGGCGGCGTGCTGCTGATCAGCCGGGTGAACGGCGATGACCTCACGGACGATCGCGGTGATGATGGGCAGGATCATGATGCCCAGGACGATGCCGGCGGCCAGGTAACCGGGCCCGAACACCGGGCCGGCGAAGGGCCGCCAGCCCAGTATCGAGAGCCAGCCCAACGACGCCTCCAGCCATTCGAAGAACGGCCGCAGGACGTTGGGGATCAGCCAGAAGAAGCCCCACATGCCGAAGATGATGCTGGGCACGGCGGCCAGCATCTCGACGGTGTAGGACAGCGGATTGCGCAGCCGCTTCGGCGCCAGCTGGTTGATGTAGAAGGCGATCCCGAGGGCCAGCGGCAGGGCGATGACGATGGCGATGGCCGCGGTGACCAGGGTGCCGTAGATGAACGGCCACGCCCCGTACACACCGGTGAGCTCGCCCTCACCACGCGTGGAGCCGGAGACCCAGCGGTCACCGGTCAGGAAACCGAAGAAGCCCTCGTGCCGGAAGATCGGCCAGGCCTCGGTGGTGGTCCGCACGACCATCGCGGCCAGGATGATGAAGACGCTGGTGCCGGCGAGGGTGACGAACCAGCGGAACGCCGGGTCGGCGACGCGTTTGCGGTGGCGGGACCGCAGGCTGGGCTGCTGGTCCGTGACAGTGGCCGGCATCGATTCTGGCTCCTGATCGTGTGACGGCATGGGCAAGGGCCGCCCTCCGGCGCTCCGGGGGCGGTGCCGGGGCGGGCCGTGAGGCGGCCCGCCCCGGACGGAGGGCTCAGCCCTCGTTGTTGGTGCGCTCGATCTGCTCCAGGACGCGCTCCTTGAGGTCCGGGCCCAGCGGGGCGTAGCCCAGCTCGGTGGCCAGCTCGTCGGCCTCGTCCGAGCTCATCGCCCAGGTCCAGAAGTCCTTCAGGATCTCCGCGGTGTTGTCCTCGTAGCCGCAGGCGTAGGTGAAGATCCAGTTGGTGCCGGAGATCGGGTAGCCGTCACCGCCGATGCCGTCGATGGTGAACTGGAAGTTCTCCGGGATCTCGGCCTCCTCGGAGGCGGCCGTGGTGGCCTCCAGAGTCGGCTCGACGGCGTTGCCGTCGGAGTTCACCACGTGCGCCGTGGCCATGCCGAGCTCCAGCGCGTAGGACTGGTTGACGTAGCCCAGGCCGCCGGGGTTCTGCGCGATGTTCTGCGAGACGCCCTCGTTGCCGTCGCCGCCGAGGGTGCCCTCGGCCCACTCGATCTCCTTGCCCTCGCCGTACTTCTCGGCCCAGGCCGGCACCTCGGTGTTGAGGTAGTGGCTGAAGACGAAGGTGGTGCCCGAGCCGTCGGAGCGGTGCACCGGCAGGATCTCCTGGTCGGGGAGGTCCATGTCGGGGTTGAGCTCCCGCAGCTCGTCGTCGCTGTAGTTGGTGATCTCGCGGTCGTAGATCTTCGCGATGGCCTCGGAGGTGAGAACCATGCCGTCGAGGGCCGGGTCGTTGAAGGCGATCACGACGGACCCGAAGACCACCGGGAACTGCACGGCCTCACAGCCGCGGCCGTCGGAGGCGATACCCAGTTCCTCGTCGTCGAGGTACTCCTCGGAGGAGCCGAAGTCGACGGTCTCGCCCAGGAACTGCTCCACGCCGCCGCCGGAGCCGATGCTCTGGTAGTTGATGGTGACGCCCGGCTGGACGTTCTCGCTGTACTCCGCGATCCACTCCTGGAACAGCGGGTTCGGGAAGGTGGCACCGGCACCGGTCAGCGAACCGGACAGCGTGGTGCCGTCCCCGGCGTCGCCGCCGCCGTTGCCCTTGCCGTCGTCGTTGCCGTTGTCGTCGCTCCCACAGGCCGAGACGAGGGCGAGGGCGGACACCGCGGCTATCGCGGCGGTCTTGGCGCGCCAGTTGCGCATGGCCATTGCTCCTTTTGAACGCCAGCCGGACGGCTGGTTCTCCGTGATGTGACTGCGTCATGGAGAACGTAGAAGGGCCCGGAGAAGGAGCGAGGGCCAGAAGGTGAACAGCAAGATAGGTCCCGCCGAACCGGCAGTTTCACAAAAAGAGTTGGAATCGTTAAGGTGCGTCCCCTTGCCCGACCGGCATGCGAGGGATCGTACGGGGCCATGAAATGACCCGGGGCCCGGCGGTGTTCACCGGGCCCCGGCCCTTTCCGGGCGAGGGACACGTCACTTCTGCGGGGGCACCAGGCGATAGCCCACGCCGCGCACCGTCTGGATGATCTCCGGGTGGTGCGGGTCGTCGCCCAGCCGTTCACGCAGCCGGCGGATGTGAACGGTGATGGTGTTGGAGCGGCGCGCCCCGTCACCCCACAGCTCCGAGCGGATGCGGTCCCTGGTGATCACCTTCTCGGCGTGCCGCATCAGCAGGTGCAGCAGCTGGAACTCGCGCAGCGGCAGACGCGCCGTCGGAATGCCGTGCATCCGCACCTCGTAGGTGCTCGGATCCAGCGTCAGCGGCCCGCAGACCAGAGGCTGTTCCCAGCCGCGGTGCCCACGGTCGGCCAGGCTCAGGAGCTGGGCGACCTCCCGCGGACGGTACGGCCGGGCCACGCAGGCACTGGCCCCGGCGGCCAGCGCCGGGCCCACCTGGTCCGCGTCGTCGGGGCCGACACCGAGGACGACCGGGACGGACATCCGCCGGCGGACCAGCCGCAGCACGGTGGCGCCGTCGAGAACGGGCAGCTCCGCGGAGACCAGCAGCACATCGGGATGGCGCAGCCCCGCTTCCAGCAGGGCGACCGCGCCGTCCGGACAGTGCACGACGGACACCTGGTACTTGGCCAGCTGGGCGGTCAGCCCCTGACGGATGCGCTCGTCCGCCTCGGCCAGCAGCACGACCGGATTCGTACCCAGCGGAATTCTGACATCCGAAGGGCCCGAATCGTCCGAGGGATCCATTCCGTCAGCCGAAGCGGCCGGAAATGTAGTCCTCGGTGCGCCGGTCGGCGGGACGGTTGAAGATCTGCTCGGTCGCGTCGTACTCAACCAGGCGCCCATGGCGCTCTCCCTCGCTGTCGGTGTCGGCGGTGAAGAACGCGGTCCGGTGGGAAACCCGCGCGGCCTGCTGCATGTTGTGCGTGACGATGACGATGGTGAATTCATTCGCCAGCTTCATCATCAGGTCCTCGATCCTGGCCGTGGCGATCGGATCGAGAGCCGAGCACGGTTCGTCCATGAGAACGACATCGGGCCTGACCGCGATGGCACGGGCGATGCACAGACGCTGCTGCTGACCACCGGAGAGCGCGAGCCCGCTGCTCTTCAGCTTGTCCTTGACCTCGTCCCACAGAGCGGCACCGGTCAGTGCCTCCTCGACCCGGTCGTCCAGTGCGGATCCGCGCAGCCGGGCGTTGCCGCCGGTGTCGAAGCGCAGTCCGTAGGCGACGTTGTCGTAGATCGACTTGGGGAACGGGTTGGGCTTCTGGAAGACCATCCCGATGCGGCGGCGGACCTCGGTGGGGTCGATGTCCGGCGCGTAGAGGTTCTGGCCGCGGTAGCCGACCCGGCCGGAGACCCGCGCGCCCGGGACGAGGTCGTTCATCCGGTTGAGGCAGCGCAGGACCGTCGACTTGCCGCATCCGGACGGGCCGATCATGGCGGTGATCTCGCGCTCGTGGATGTCCATGGAGACGTCCCGCACGGCCCGGTGGCCGCCGTAGGCCACCTCCAGCCCGTCCAGGGAGAAGACCACCGGGCGGGGGACCGAGGCGTCCTCGATGTGCCGGGTCGCCACGTGGGTTCTGAGATCTGTTGCCATCGGTTCGGCTCCCTGGGGGCATGGTGTTCGGTGTCCGGCAGGGACGTTCACCATGTAACGAGCTGTGGGTAGCGGGTTGCACGGCGTTCGGTGAACCCGTGATGAACAAAGGCGTTCCCCCAGGTGCCCCCGCCGGGGCCGAGGGCGGCGGGGCCGGAAGTCGCCGTGGACCGGACGGGAGAGGGCGCGGCTCAGTACCATGCTGGCGGTGGCCGACCGGTGCGGACGTCGGTGCGGACGGGCGAGAACAGTGGTGGGCGCATGGGGATCGAGGGCGAGCAGCTCGTACTGGACTACCTGAGCCGGGTGGGCGACCTGGCCCACACCACCAGCATGTCCGCGTCGGAGCGCGCGGCCCTGGTGGTGCGGCTGCGGGACGAGATCGGGCGGCAGCGCGCGGCCAACGGCGGCGAGGAGCGCAAGTCCGACGTGAAGCGGATCATCCGCTCCATGGGACGCCCCGAGGACGTGGTCGCCCGGGCGGCCGGCGGTGGGGTCCCGCAGCACGCCGCCCCCGCGGCGGCCGGCAGCGGTTCCGGGGAAGGGGCCTCCGGGCGGAAGGCCGGGCGGAAGCGTTCGGCCGCCGCCGAGCGGCTGCCGCAGAGCGCTGCCGCCGAGGCCGAGCTGGTCGCGGCGGAGCGGGCCGCGGGCCCGGAGCAGCCGGTGGCGCGCGCCCAGTTGCCCGAGTGGCAGGACGGCAGGATCGGGGCGTTCGTCGGCGGCATCGAGATCCCGGAGATGCTCCGTCCGCCGCCCGCCGAACCCGACGCCCGGCCCGGCGGCCCCGAGGCGCAGGCGCTGCCACCCGGAGCCGCCGTGCCCCCGCCGCCCTCCCTGCCGGGAGCCGGTGCCGTGCCGGGCGCGCCCGTGGCGCCGGGGGCCGCGGTCCCGGGAGCCGGCGTGGAGGACGTCAAGACCGCCGGGGAGCGCAAGGCCGGCAAGGGCTGGCGGGCGCGGGCCCGCCGGGCCGTCAGCGGTGGCCGGGTCGGCGGCCCGATCGAACTGCTCGCCGTCCTCTCCCTGGTGGCGGGCACCGTCCTCGGCTCGCTGCTCGGCCTGGCCGCCGGCTGGGTACTGGCCTACTGGTCTCCCCGGCTGAGCCGCCGCGAGGCCCAGTGGACGGTGTTCGGGATGCCCGGCACCGTCGTCGGCGGCTACGTGGTGTGGGTCACCGGCCGGCTCAACGAGTCCTGGGGCGAACCGCTGCCCGCCGACGTCACCCTGCAGAGCGCGCTGGCCGACAACTATCCGGTGCTGCTGAGGCTCTCGGCGCTGGCGAGCGCCCTGTTCCTGCTGTGGCGGGCCCGCCGCCCCAAGCCGCAGGGGTGAGGGCCGTCCCGGGAACCGTCCCGGGGTGACGGCGAGGTGGCTGCACAATGGGAGCCATGCCTCACGAACCGGCCTCCGTCCCCCTGCCCGCCGCCGGTTCTCCGGCCGCGCCCCTCCCGGCTGAGCGGGCGGGCCACGGGCCCGGGGAGGGCCCGCTCACCGTGGGCTTCGACCTCAACATGACGCTCATCGACTCCCGCCCCGGCATCCGGGCCACTTATCTGAAGCTCTCCGCCGAGACCGGTGTCCCCATCGACGCGGAGCTGGCCGTCAGCCGGCTGGGGCCGCCGCTGGAGCAGGAGCTGGCGCACTGGTTCCCGCCGGAGGCCGTCGAGGAGGCGAGGGAGCGTTACCGCGAGCTGTACGTGGAGCACGGCATAGCGCCGACTCTCCCGATGCCCGGGGCACGGGAGGCGATCGCCGCGGTGCGGCGGCACGGCGGGCGGGCGGTGGTCGTGACCGCCAAGCACGGGCCGAACGCCGAGCTGCATCTGGAGCACCTGGGCATCGCGGCGGACGCGGTGGTCGGGGACCTGTGGGCCGAGGCCAAGGCGCAGGCACTGCGCGCGCACGGCGCGGGCGTGTACGTCGGGGACCACGTGGGGGACGTCCGGGGGGCCGCGGCGGCCGGGGCGCTGTCGGTCACCGTGCCCACCGGCCCCTGCGCCCCCGAGGAACTGCGCGCGGCGGGCGCCCACGTCGTACTGGCCGGCCTGGGGGAGTTCCCCGGCTGGCTGACCGGGCACCTGCGGACGGCCTGACGGCAGCGGCCCGCGGTCCGCGCGGGCCCGCGGAGCGCGTGCCGAAGACCGCCCGCGCCCGAGGCACGGACGGTGTCCCGCCGGGCACCGTCCGGCGTGGGCTACGCCGAGGACGCCGAGGACCGGCCGGGTCCCGCGGCGGCCCCGGTCTCCTGGGCCGCCTTGTGACTGCGGCGCTGCGCGGCCATGTCGCGCAGCATGCCGGCGCCGGCGACGGCGAAGCCGACGCCCATCAGCATCGACAGCGCGTACGCCATGGAGGGCAATGGTTCGGTGCCGAGGAACATCGGGACGAAGGTGACGATGGTCGCGATCGCGCCCACGGCGAAGACGACGCCGCCGACGCGGACCAGAAGGTCGCCCGGGCGGTGTCCGGGGTCATGTGTGGTGCTCACCCGTACAGGGTAGATCGTCCCCGCGACTGACAATCGCACTGAGGAACCGCCCGGCGTCATCTTGTCACCGGGCCGGGGGCGATTAGCCTGGGATGTGGCAGGTCCTCGGGCCTGCTACGACGTTGTTCAGGACGGTTTCGCTGGCCGGGTGGCCAGGACGAGTGCGAGGACGAGGACACGTGCCTACCGGCAAGGTGAAGTGGTTCAACAGCGAGAAGGGCTTCGGCTTCCTCTCCCGGGACGACGGCGGTGACGTCTTCGTCCACTCCTCCGTGCTGCCGGACGGTGTCGACGCGCTCAAGCCGGGGCAGCGGGTGGACTTCGGCGTGGTCGCCGGCCAGCGCGGCGACCAGGCGCTCTCCGTCACGCTGCTCGACCCGACGCCCTCGGTGGCCGCCGCCCAGCGCCGCAAGCCCGACGAGCTCGCCTCGATCGTGCAGGACCTCACCACGCTGCTCGACGGCGTGGCGCAGCAGCTGGAGCGGGGCCGCTACCCGGACAGGCAGAGCGGCGCCAAGATCGCCGGCATGCTCCGCGCGGTGGCGGACCAGCTCGACGTCTGAGCACCGCGGGCCCCGGCCCGGAGCGGGGCCGCGCCCCGGTCTCAGCCCGGGGCGTCCGGCGCCGGGGCGTCCAGCAGGGCCGGGTCCCAGCGCGGTACCAGGCCCTGGCCGGCCGCCCGTCCCAGCAGTTCGCGGACGGCGGCACGGCCCGCGGCGCCCAGGTCGGCGGTGAACTCGTTCACGTACAGCGCGATGTGCCGGGCGGCCACGTCCGGGTCCATCTCCTGGGCGTGCTCCAGCACGTACTCCCGCGAGGCCGCCGGGTCCCGCCGGGCGGCCCTCACCGAGCCGCGGATGGCCTCGGTGATCTGCCGCAGCCGGTCCTCGCCCAGGGACCGCCGGGCGATGATCGCGCCCAGCGGGATGGGGTGGCCTGTGGTGTCCTCCCAGTACTCGCCGAGATCGGCGAGCCGGTGCAGCCCGAAGCCCTGATAGGTGAAGCGCGCCTCGTGGATGACCAGGCCCGCGTCCACCCGGCCGTCCCGGACCGCCGGCATGATCTCGTGGAACGGCAGCACCACGATCCGGCCCACCCCGCCGGGCACCCGCTCCGCCGCCCAGAGCCGGAACAGCAGGTAGGCGGTGGAGCGCTCGGCGGGCACCGCCACGGTCCGCCCGGCCAGCGCGGCGGGCCCCGCCCCGGCCTTCTCCCGGGTCAGCACCAGTGGCCCGCAGCCGCGGCCCAGCGCCCCGCCGCAGGGCAGCAGCGCGTACTCCTCCAGCACCCACGGCAGCACCGCGAAGGAGACCTTCAGCACCGATCCCTCTCCGCGCTCGGCCATCGTGTTGGTCACGTCGATGTCCGCGAAGGTGACGTCGAGGGGCGGCGCGCCGGGCACCAGGCCGTGGGCCCAGGCGTGGAAGACGAAGGTGTCGTTCGGGCACGGCGAGTAGGCGATGTCCAGCGCACGCCCCCCGGCATCGGGGGCGGCGCCGGTGCGGCCGGCGGGTCGGGTCACCAGGTGCTCCAGTTCTCGTGGACGGGACGGATGCGGCCGAACGCCCCGGTCAGCGCGGTCAGCGCCTCCGGGATGCGCCAGGCGGCCCGGTCCCGGGGGCCGACCTCGTTGGAGACGGTGCGGACCTCCAGCACGGGGACGCCGTGCCCGGCGGCGGCCTCGGCCACGCCGAAGCCCTCCATCGCCTCGGCGGCCGCCCCCTCGAACCGGGCGGCCAGCTCCGCGGCGCGGCCGGCGGTGCCGGTGGCGGTGGAGACGGTGAGGACCGGTGCGTGCACCGCCCCGGCGGCCTCGGCGACGGCCGGGTCGAGGGCCGCCGGCGGGCGGTGCTCACCGGTGCCGAGGCCCAGCTCGGCCACGGGGGCGAAACCGCCGCCCGGCAGCGCGGCGCCGAGGTCGGCCGCGACGATCCGGGAGGCGACGACGGCGCGGAGCGGCGGGGCGACGCCGGGGAACCCGCCGCCGATGCCCGCACAGATCACCAGCCCGTACGGCTCGGCGGTCCCGTCCGGACCAGGGGCGAGGGCGGCCGCGGTGAGCGCGCCGGCGGTGCCCGCGGCGGCAGCGGCCGGGCCGACGCCCGCCGCGAGCACATCGGTGCGCGGGCCCGGACCGGCCGGAACCGTGTGCAGCACACCGCCCCCGGGCAGTTCCGCGAGGGCCGGGGGCCCGGTGCGGTCGGCGGGGCGCAGCGCGGCGAGCACCGCGTCCCGCTCGGCGGGCACGGCGGTCACCACCAGGACGCGCGACGGCGCCCCGGCGGGCCGGTGGCCGGTCATGCGCGGTGCGGGGGACGACAGGGGCGTGCCGCCGTCACTCGTCCGGAGTAAGCAGGGCGTGCCACACGCCGAGGATCTCCGGAGGCACCCGCATGCCCTCCTCGTCCTGCGCCTCGGGGTCGTAGTCCTCGTCGACCTGCACGATGGACACCAGCGCGTCGGCCGGGGCCTCGGCCTCCGGGTCGTCGGCCGGAGCCTGCTGCCGCCCCACGGTGAGGATCTGGTCGGCGGGGAAGCTGCGGTAGGTGCTCGTCATCGGCTCGGTGACCTGCGTGCCGTTGATGTACAGCACCCAGCCGGTCTCGGCGATCGACGGGTCCACGCCGATCCGGAACATGTCGCCCTCCAGCGCGGCGAACTCCGGGGCGCCCTCCCGCTTCTCCAGGCACGACTCGACCCGCTTCTCGGACAGCGGCTCGCCGTGCCCGTAGCAGCCGCTGGGGGTCTCGACCGAGGACGTGTCGGAGCCCAGGGTGAAGTGCGCGTAGGAGGTGGGCTTCTCACACGCGGACAGCGTGACGAGCCCCAGCGAAACGGCGCCGGCGGCAAGCGTGGTACGGACGGCCCGGCGGCCCCCGCTCGAGATCGCAGTCATGCGGGCAGGTTACCGGGCGGTGCCTCTCAGCGGACGCGCGGGTGCGGCGTGCCGCGCCGGGCGGCGGCCAGCAGGCCCTTCAGCGTCACCACCAGACCGGCCAGCACCAGACCCGCGGCGGTCGCCATGCCCAGCGGGCCGATCAGCGGGAGAGAGATGCCGATGGCGCCGCCGACCACCCACGACATCTGCACCATCGTCTCGGAACGGGCGAACGCGGAGGTCCGCACCACCTCGGGCACGTCCCGCTGGATCAGCGCGTCCAGCGACAGCTTCCCCATGGCCTGGCAGATGCCGGCGGTCGCGGCGACAGCGAGCACCGTCGGGGCGCTGTAGACGACGGCCGCCGTGACGGTGGTGCCCAGCGCCAGCACCATCATCGTGATGAGGATGGCCTCCGGGGCCCGGTCCCGCAGCCAGTTCCCCAGCACGTTGCCCAGCCCGTTGCCGGCCCCTGCGGCGATACCGACCATGACCAGCGACAGCGCGTCGCTCAGCCCCGGCAGCGGCTCCTGGCGCAGCAGGAAGGCCATGAAGAACAGCAGGAAGCCCGACAGCGCCCGCAGCGAGGAGTTCGCGATCAGCGCCTTCAGGACGGGGGAGTCCGCCGAGCGCAGACCCGGCCGGTCCCGGCGGTACCGGCGGTACCGGCGGTCCCGGCGCCGGTCGGACCGGCCGCCGCGGCCCGGCGTCTCCTCCCGGCTTTTCGACCGGGCCTCGCGCATCGCCGCGAGCTCGGCCAGGTGCACCGTCCGCTCCCCCTTGGCCAGGTCCACCTTGTGCGGCAGCCGGAAGGACAGCACCGCGCCCAGGACGGTGACCGCGCACGCCCCGTACAGCGGCCACTGGGGGCCGATGGCGTGCAGGGCCAGCCCCAGCGGGGCCGCGGCCCCCGCGGAGATCAGCCCGGTCAGGGTGATCCGGGCGTTCGCCTTCACCAGGGAGATCTGGGTCGGGAGCAGCCGGGGCACCACCGCCGCCCGCACGATGTTGTACGCCTTCGAGGCGACCATCACCCCGAGCGCCGCCGGGTACAGCTCCAGGGATCCGGTGGTGACGACAGCCGCGATCAGCAGGGCCAGCGCCCCGCGCACCAGCAGCGCCCCCGCCATGGCGGCCCGCCGGCCGTGCGGGACACGGTCCAGCAAGGGGCCGATGACCGGGGCCAGCAACACGAACGGAGCCATGGTGACGGCCAGGTAGAGCGCCACCCGGCCGCGCGCCTCGTCGGTCGGCACGGAGAAGAAGATCGTGGACGCCAGCGCCATCGTGATGAGCATGTCGCCGACGGAGTGCACCGCGTGCAACTCGATGAGCTTGCTCAGCCCCGACTCGCCCGCGCCGTGTGCCTGCGTGGCCCGGCGGATCCGCCGGGTGACCGCCGTCCACGGACGGCGCACCGCCAGGCCGGCCGTGCCGAGGCCACGGCGCAGCCTCCCCGGCCTTCCCGGCCTGGCCCTCGTCCCGGACGAGCTGTCAGCGGTCACCCGCCCAGCGTAGAGCTTCGCGGTGCTCTCCCGGGCGGATGACGGCCGCGTCGCGCCGGGCCGAACCCGCCCCGGGCGCACCACCGATGGCCCCCTGCCGGGTGCCGGCCGGGCCGAGCCGCGGGCTCCCGCCGACGGCGGCACAAGGCGTGCGGTAGCGTGGACGGACGGTGCGCCTTGCCTCGTACAGCGACGTCGCAGCGGTCCCCTGGTCCGCTCCGTCGGCTCCGTTCGCCTTCAGGCGCCCGCACCGCACAACGGCGTAGGAGAGAGTCGATTCTTGTGAGAGCTGGGATGCGAAGCCGTACCCCCGACCAGCTGTGCGCCGAGGCGGTGGAACTGGCCCGGGAGGTCGCGGCCGAGGCCGCGCAGCCCCGGCCGCTGGGGGAGTATCTGGGCGCTGTCGCCGAGGGCGACCGGCTCGTCACCCACCTCTTCGGGAGTGAGGAGCCCGGCTACCGGGGCTGGCGGTGGACAGTGACCGTCGCCCGGGCCTCGCGCGCCCGGCGGGTCACCGTCGACGAGGTCTCCCTCACCCCGGGGCCCGACGCGCTGCGCCCTCCCGAGTGGGTGCCGTGGAGCGAGCGGCTGCGCCCCGGCGACCTGGGGCCCGGGGACCTGCTGCCCACCGAGGCCGAGGACCTGCGCCTGGAGCCCGGACTCAATGCCCCGGTGATGCCGCCCCCGCACTCGGCTCTGGCCGAGGAGCCCGGCGCGGCGGTGCCGGAGCGCGGCACCATCACGGCGGTCGCCGACGAGCTGGGCCTGGGACGCCCGCGGGTGCTGTCGAGGATCGGCCTGGACTCGGCGGCCGACCGCTGGGAGGACAGTTTCGGCCCGCAGACCCCGATGGCCCAGTCCGCCCCCGCCTCCTGTCTCAGCTGCGGCTTCCTGGTGCCGCTCACCGGCTCGCTGCGCCAGGCGTTCGGGGTGTGCGCCAACGAGTACTCCCCGGCCGACGGCCATGTCGTCTCGCTGGCCTACGGGTGCGGGGCGCACTCGGAGGCGGCCGTGATGCCCAGCCCGCCGCAGCCGCCGCCTCCCGTGATCGACCACGTCGCCGTCGACCCGCTGCCGCTGGACGGCCCGGCCGCGCCGCCGGAGGGCGGTGACGCGGCGGACGCCGGCTCCGGGGGGGAGTCCTCCTCCGGAGGGGACACCGGCGAGCCCTCCGGGGACGGGCCCGCCGACGGTGCCGCGGGGGACGACGACGGGAACACCGGACGCGGCCGCAGCGGGCGAAGCCGCGGGAGGCGCGGCGGCGGTTCCCGGCGCGCAGGCGGCGGTCACTGAGCGAGCACCCGTTGCGCCGGCGCGCCCTCGGCCCCCGGCGGCGAAGGGAACCCTCACGCGGCGAAGGGAACCCTCACAGCAGCGAGCGGACGAGCAGGGCGCTGCCGGAGACCGCCACCAGGCACAGCAGCACTGCCCGCAGCCCGGAGACCCCCAGCCGCCTGCGCAGCGGCCCCGCGACCCCGAACCCGGCCAGCACGAACGGCATGAGCAGCAGCCCGGCCCGCACCTGAGCGCCGTCCAGGTGGCCTCCGACGGCCAGGGCCCCCAGCGACATCACCGTCCCGGCGAGGAAGAAGCCGCCCAGCGTCGCCCGCACCCGGGCGGCCGTCTCGTGCTGGTACAGCAGAGCCATCGGCGGGCCGCCGATGGACGTCGCGGTGCCCGACAGCCCGGATGCCGCGCCGGCCACCACGAGCGAGACGGGGGACAGCGGCACGCGCGGTGCCCACAGCGACGCCGCCACAGCCAGCAGCACCATCGCCCCCACCACACCGCCCAGCGTCCGTGGTTCGAGTACGGCCACCAGCCAGGCCCCGGCCACCACACCCGGCACCCGGGCAGGCAGCGCCCAGGCCAGCCCCCGCCAGTCGATGTGCCGCCACTCGGCCCCCATCATCAGCAGCGGCAGCGGCAGCGTGACGATCAGCAGCGTGCCCGGCACCAGGGCGGGGTCGAGGAACGCCACGACCGGAGCGGCCACCAGGCCGAGGCCCAGGCCCACGCCGCTCTGCACCACCGCGCCGAACAGGACGGCCGCACCGGCGACGGTCAGGAACACTGCGTCTGGCATCGGTCGGCCAACCTAGCACCCGGTACTGTCACACCCGTGACCACCGACGAAGCCTTCGCCACCGCCGGCGACCCGTTCGGCACCGCCCGGCTGCGGCGCGGTGTGCTCGACGCCTGGGCCGCCTCCCCCGCCCGGTTCCGGGAGGACGCCAACGCCGAGGAGGACCTCGCCCGCGGCGGCTACCGGGACCGGCTGGTCATCGAACTCGCCCAGAACGCCTCCGACGCGGCCGCCCGCGCCGGGGTGCCGGGGCGACTGCTGCTCGCGCTGGGCGACGGCGGACTGACCGCCGCCAACACCGGCGCGCCGCTGGACGCGGCCGGCGTGGAGTCGCTGTCCACCCTGCGGGCCTCGGCCAAGCGGGACACCGACAGCGTCGGCCGGTTCGGGGTCGGCTTCGCCGCGGTCCTGGCGGTCAGCGACACCCCGTCGATCACCGGCCGGTCGGGCGGCGCCCGCTGGTCGCTGGCCGAGGCCGTCCGGCTCACCCGCGAGACCGTCGCCCGTGCCCCGGCACTCGGCGACGAGGTGAGCCGCCGGGAGGGGCACCGGCACGCCGTCCCGCTGTTGCGGCTCCCGCTGCCGCTGGAGTCCGCCCCCGGCGCCGTGCCCGACGGCTACGACACTCTGGTCACCCTCCCGCTGCGCGACGACGCGGCACGGGAGCTGGCCGCCCGGCTGCTGGCCGGCGTCGACGACACCCTGCTGCTGGCCCTGCCGGGCCTGGCCGAGGTGTCGGTGCGGACCCCGGACGGCGTACGGGTGCTCTCCCGCCGCCGGGAGGGCCCGTACACCGTCGTCGAGGAGCGCACGGACACCGGGCAGGGCGACGGCACTCACCGCGTCACCCGCTGGCGGGTGGCGTCGGCGGCCGGGCAGGCCGTGCCCGAGCTGCTGGCGGACCGGCCTCTGGAGGAGCGGCAGCGGCCCGCGTGGACGGTGACCTGGGCCGTCCCGGTGGACGCCGACGGCGCGCCCGCCGTGCCGCCGGGCGACCGCGTGCTGTACGCGCCCACGCCCACCGACGAGCCGCTGGGTGTCCCCGCGGTGCTGATCGCCTCGTTCCCGCTCGAACCCACCCGGCGGCATGTCGCGCCCGGCCCGCTCACCGCGTTCCTGCTGGAGCGCGCGGCCGACACCTGCGCCGCGCTGCTGGGCGGCTGGCGCCCGGTCACGGCCGGCCTCGTCGGACTGGTCCCCGGGCCACTGGGCCGAGGAGAGCTGGACGGGACGCTGCGCCGCCTGCTGATGGACCGGCTGCGGCAGGTGCCGTTCCTGCCCCGCGCCCTGCCGGACGCCGGGCCGGAAGCCGGTGGCGACGCCGTCCCCGGCGCCGCGGACATCCTGGCGGAGGCCGCGCCGGACACCGCACCCGGGGCCGGGCTGCGCCCGGTGGAGGCCGAGCTCGTCGAGGGCGCGGGGGCGGAGACCGTCGAGGTGCTCGCCGAACTGTTCCCCGCACTGCTGCCCGCCGGGCTGGAACGCCGTCCGGAACTGCGCGTGCTGGAGGTCTCCCGCGTCCCGCTCGGCGAAGTCGTCGACCGGCTGGCCGGCGTGGAGCGGCCCCCGGCGTGGTGGCGGCGGCTGTACGAGTCGCTGTCCGGCGTCGACCCGGACCGGCTGACCGGTCTGCCGGTGCCGCTGGCCGGAACGGGCCCGCAGCCCGGACGGACCGTCATCGGTCCGCGTCAGGTGCTGCTGCCGCTCGACGGCGCCGACCCCGCGCGGCTGGGCCGACTGGGCCTGAAGGTGGCCCACCCGGAGGCCGCGCATCCGCTGCTGGAGAAGCTCGGCGCCCGGCCGGCCACCCCGCGCGCGGTGCTGACCACCCCACAGGTGCGGGCGGCGGTCGCGGCCTCCGCGGACGACGAGGTGTGGGCGGAGGACGCACCGGACGCCGCCGAGCTCGCCGAGGTCGTGCTCTCGCTGGTCCGTGAGGCGGGCCTGGAGCCCGGCGACGAGCCCTGGCTGGCCGCCCTGGCGCTGCCGGACGAGGACGGGGAGTACGTGCCGGCCGGCGAACTGGTGCTTCCCGGCAGCCCGTTCCAGCAGATCATCCGGGACGGCGAACTGGCCGCCTGCGACGAGGAGCTGGCCGGCCGCTTCGGGGAGCAGCCGCTGACCGCCGTCGGCGTGCAGGCGGACTTCGTGCTGGTCCGGGCCGCCGACGTGGTGCTGGACCCCGACGAGCTGGAGCCGGCGGACACCGACTACCCGGAGCCCGACGACGTGGGGCTGCTCGACTCGGTGGACGTGTGGTGCGAGGACGTCCTGGACGCGCTGCCGCAGACCGCGCTGCCGCCGGTCGCCGTGGAGCTGACCGGCGTCCGCGACCTGGACCTGGTGGACGACTCCCGCTGGCCGCAGGCGCTGGCGATGCTGTCCCGCCCGCCGCTGCGGGAGGCGCTGACGACGCCGCTGCGGGTGCGGATGCCGGACGGCGGCATCGAGACCGCCCGCCCGTACACCGCCTGGTGGCTGCGCGGGGCCCCGGTCCTGGACGGCCGCCGCCCGGCCGGGCTGCGGGCCGCCGGAGCGGACCCGCTGCTGGCCGGCCTGTACGAGGAGGCCGACACGGCCGACGCGGACGAGTCGGTGCTCCGGGCGCTGGGCGTGCGCACCACGGCCGCGGCGCTGCTGTCCGAGCCGGGCGGCGCCGCCGAGCTCCTGGCCCGGCTGGCCGACCCGGACCTCCCGCTCTCCGCCGCGCAGCTGCACGGCCTGTACGCGCTGCTGGCCGGCCTGCCCCCGGAGGAGGTCACGCTCCCCGACGACCTGCGTGCCGTCCTCGACGGCGAGGTCCGCGTGGTGCCCGCGGGCGAGGCGCTGGTGGCCGACGCCCCGGACCTGCTGCCGCTGGCGGCCGGCCGCGCGCTGCTGCCGGTGCCGCCCGGCCTCGCGGACGGTCTGGCCGCGGTGCTGGACGTGCGCCCGCTGAGTGCCGCGCTGCCGGCCCCGGCGCCGGCCGGCGGGCAGCGCCGGGAGGTGCCCGAGGAGGCCCGCGTCCTCCTGGGCGAGCGCTGCCCGGACCACTACACCGAGCACGACGAGCTGCTGATCGACGGCGTGGACCTGTCCTGGCGGCTGGGCCCGGACGGCGTGCTGCACGCCGCCACCGTCGAGGGCCTGGCCGCCGGCCTGGCCCGGGCGGCGGGCCAGTGGCCCCGTCGCTTCGAGCTGGCCGCCCTGCTGGAGGACCCCACCCGCGCCGGGGAACTCGCCACCGCCCGCTGGTTCGACTGACCGAATTCTCCACCGGCTGCCGGGAATATCTGGCACTCTGAGTCCGTGATGCGCCACAGTGCGGTACAAGACCGGATGTGTACAGCTTCTCCGCGCGGCGGAAACACACAGCCGCACAGGAGACCTCCCCGGGCGCAGGCGCGCCCGCGTGCCCGCGGGATGGGAGTCCGAGCGGCTGTGCTGACCGTTCTCGCGGTGCTGTCCGGCGCGTGCGCGGCGGGTCCGGAGATGGACCGTATGGTCGGTGATCTCGCGGAGTTCCGGGTGCATCAGGGAGTTTACGCGCCGGCCGCACCCGTCGAGCGGAGCAGCGAAGAGCAGACGGCCCAGGACATCTCCGCACTGTTCTTCGCGGCCGCGCTCGCGGATTCGGTGCTGAAGGGCCGTGAGGTGGTCGGCGCCGAGGGCGTGGCGGCCGCCCGTGAGCACGGCCGGATGGCCGCGGACAGCGGGAACTGCGACGGGATGCTGTTCTCCGCCGGCGTTCTTCGTATCGTCCAGGAGCGCGACCCGCGCGTGGAGAGAATGGCCGCATCCTGCACCCTTGAACGGCTCGCGGAGCACGGTGTCACACGGGAGAACGTCGGGGGCGTCGCCGTTGCCCTGGGGATCCTGGAAAGGATGGGATACAGCGGCGACATCCCGGAGCTCACCATGGAACTGTTCGATGTGGAGGACCGTGAGGACCGGTATCGCGCCTGGCAGGCTCTCGCGCTGATGCCGCGCCTGGACAATCCGGAGGACACTCGCGAGCACTTCTCCGAGCAGCTCGCCGAGGCCGCGGTCTTTCTGAGAAACCCGGACAGCGACGCTCTGCTCGGCGAGGTCATCGCCGCGTATCAGGCTCCCAGGGCGGACCGGGACATGGGCGGTCTCTCGCCGGAGCTGGAGCGGTGGCTCTCCGACGCGCGAGGTTGCGAGGGTGCCGATTCCTTCTACCGTGTCAGCCCCGAGGCGGACGTGTGCACTCTCGAGGACGCGTGGACCGGGGTGACGAGCGGGCTCATCCCCCGGTGACCACATCGGCCACCGGGCGCGGCCACTGCGGCAGGCGGAAGCGCCGGTGCCGGCTACCAGATGCGGCGGGGGACGAGGCGGGCGGCGACTTCCAGGGCGACCATGCCGGCCGCACCGATGGCCACCGCCGTCCAGGGCATCAGCAGCCCGCTGAGGTCCAGCGCGAAGAAATGCTGGAGCCATGGAGTGAGGAGCACCACCGCGAAGCCCCCGGCCATCGAGGCGAGCAGCCCGATCCGCCACCAGGTGTAGGGCCTGGCGATGATAGCCAGGACCCATAGCGCCAGAAGGAAGAGGGTGAGGGTGGCGGCGCTCGTCTCCGCCGTGCGGGTCGCCTCGGTGGCGCCGTAGTACGAGCGGGCCAGCAGATAGGTGGTGAAGGTGCAGATGCCGGCGATCAGGCCGAACGGGACGGCCAGCCGCAGCACCCGGCGCACGAAGTGCGGCCGGGCCCGTTCGAGGTTCGGGGCCAGGGCGAGGAAGAACGCGGGGATGCCGATGGTCAGCGCCGACAGCATCGTCAGGTGCCGGGGCAGGAACGGGTACGGGACCTGCGCGATGATCACCGCGAAGGCCATGAAGACCGAGTAGACGGTCTTGGTCAGGAAGAGGTTGGCGATCCGTTCGATGTTGCCGATGACCCGCCTGCCCTCGGCCACGACCGACGGCAGGGTGGCGAAGCTGTTGTTGAGCAGGACGATCTGCGCCACCGCGCGGGTGGCCTCCGAGCCCGAGCCCATCGCCACGCCGATGTCGGCGTCCTTGAGCGCCAGCACGTCGTTGACGCCGTCCCCGGTCATCGCCACCGTGTGGCCGCGGGCCTGGAGGGCACCGACCATCTCGCGTTTCTGCTGCGGTGAGACCCGCCCGAAGACCGTGTGCTCCTCGACGGCCTCCGCCATGGCCTCCGGGCCCGCCGGCAGGTGCCGGGCGTCGACCGCGCGGTGGCCTCCGGGCAGCCCCAGCTTGGCCGCGACCGCCCCCACCGAGACCGCGTTGTCGCCGGAGATGACCTTGGCGGCCACGTTCTGCCGGGCGAAGTAGCGCAGGGTGTCCGGCGCCTCCGTGCGCAGCCGCTGCTCCAGGACCAGCAGGGCGACGGGGGCGGCGTCGCCCTGCTGCGGCGGGGTGTCCAGCGGGTGCGGGCTGCGGGCCAGCAGGAGCACCCGCAGCCCTTCCCGGTTCAGGCCGTCCACCTCGGCCAGCGCGGGGTGGCCCGGGGGGAGCAGCACGTCGGGAGCGCCCAGCAGCCAGTGGCCCTTCCGGCCGGACGGCTCGGTGCAGCTGATGCCGCTGTACTTGCGGGCGGACGAGAACGGGAGGGCGTTCGTGCAGGTCCAGCCGTCGGGGGCGGGGAAGGCGTCGATGACCGCCTGGAGGCTGGCGTTGGGCCGGGGGTCGCCGGCCCCCAGTGCTCCGAGCACCTCGCGGACGTAGGTCTCGTCCCCGGGCCCCGGAGCCGGGGATTCCCGGCCCGCCGCGCCGGTGTCCTGCGGCGTGCCGCCGTCCCGGTCCAGGAGGATCAGGCGGGAGACGTCCATCCCGCCCTCGGTGAGGGTGCCCGTCTTGTCCAGGCAGACGACGTTCACCCGGGCCAGTCCCTCGATCGCGGGAAGCTCCTGCACCAGGCACTGCTTGCGGCCCAGCCGGATGACACCGATGGCGAAGGCGACCGAGGTCAGCAGCACCAGGCCCTCGGGGACCATCACCACGATGCCGGCGACCATGCGGCGGATGGCCTCGAAGGTGTCGGCCCGTTCCACCACCAGCTGGCTGATGATCAGACCGATCGCGGCGGGGATCATCAGCATGATGCAGTACTTGAGGATCTTGCTGATCCCGGCGCGCAGTTCGGAGTGGACCAGCGTGAACCGGGACGCCTCCTCGGCGAGCTGCGCCGCGTAGGCCTCCCGGCCGACCTTGGTGGCCGTGAAGGAGCCGCCGCCGGCGACCACGAAGCTGCCGGACATCACCTGGTCCCCGGGACGCTTCACCACCGGGTCGGCCTCGCCGGTCAGCAGCGACTCGTCGACCTCCAGGCTGTCGGAGCCGGCCACCCGGCCGTCCACGACGATCTTGTCACCGGGGGCCAGTTCGATGAGATCGCCGAGCACGATCTCCTTGACGCTCACCTGCACGCTGCGGCCGTCGCGGCGGACGGTCGGCTTGGCCTCGCCGATCACGGCGAGGCTGTCCAGGGTCTTCTTGGCCCGCAGCTCCTGGATGATGCCGATCAGCGCGTTGGCGATGATCACGAAGCCGAAGAGGCCGTCCTGGATCGGGCCGACCACCAGAATGATCGCGAAGAGCGTGCCGATGATGGCGTTGAACAGGGTGAAGACATTGCCCCGGACGATCTCGCCGACGGAACGGGAGGACCGGACGGGGACGTCGTTGACCTCTCCGCGCGCGACGCGCTCGGCGACCTCGGCGGAGGTGAGCCCTCGCTCATCGGTCCGCTCCGCCGCTTCGGTCCGGGTCATGCCATCGGCATCAGGTGTCATTCTGCCGGGCCGCATTCTGCTCGGCCGCCTTGATGGCCGCCTCGCGGCGCCGGACGTACCACAGGCCCCACAGGCCCAGGCCCGCGCCGGCCAGGCACGACCAGATCCACCACTCGTGCCCCCGGTCCGCGTACCAGCGGTAGAACGGAAGCTGCCCCAGGAACAGCAGGGCCCAGATGACCGTGCCGGTCACCACGACCGCGGGGATGTTTCCCTCCAACGGCTCGGGTGCCTCCCGCTTGCCGTCGGTCCATTCGCCCCAGCGCATTCCCGTTGCCTCCCGCTGTCCCCGTGTCTGCGACCAGAGTAACCAGCGCGGAGCCGCACCGGAGGTCCGGCGCCCGAGGATGCCCCGACATCGCCTTCACCCGGACGGCGGTTCCCGGGATGTGGGGGGAGTCACCCGGTGATATCTTTCGTTAGGAAAGCTAACGAGATAGCCTGGTGGGCATGCCGGATCAGACGCTGGGAACACCTGAGGACGCCGCCGCGGTGAACGCGCTGCGGGTGGGCGTCATGCGGCTCTCCCGCAGGCTGCGCCACCAGCGGGTGGACCGCTCGCTCAGCCTCGCCGAGATGTCCGCGCTCGGCACACTCGCCCGCTGCGGCCCGATGACCCCGGGGGAGCTGGCGCGCCAGGAGCATGTTCAGCCGCCGTCGATGACCCGGCTCATCGCCCTCCTGCAGGAGCGCGGGCTGGTCAGGATGGAGCCGCATCCGCAGGACCGGAGGCAGAAGACGGTCATCTCCACCGGCCAGGCCGAGGCGATGCTGGAGGCGAGCCGCGCCCAGAGCAACGCCTGGCTGACGGAGATGGCCGGCCGGCTCGACGAGGAGGAGTGGGCGGCGCTCCGTGCCGCCGCCCCGGTGCTCCACAAGCTCGCCCACCTCTGACCACGCCCCGCACCGCACGCCGGCGGGGGCCACAGCGAAGGAAGACCGTCACAGAGAGACGCAGACGACAATCGCGGCCGGCGGCAGCCGGACGAGAGGAGTGTTCGTTTTGAGTTCGGGACCCGGAGCAGACTCCGCACCCGCACCACAGCCACCCACGACCCGGACGAAGACGTCCACCTTCAGCTCACTGAGGATCCGCAACTACCGGATCTTCTTCCTCGGGGCCACCGTGTCCAACACCGGCACCTGGATGCAGCGCATCGCCCAGGACTGGCTGGTGCACACCCTGACCGGCTCGGCCGCCGCCGTCGGCATCACCCTGGCGCTGCAGTTCCTGCCCATCCTCCTCTTCGGCCTCTACGGCGGTGTCCTCGCCGACCGGCTCGACAAGCGCAAGCTGCTGCTCTTCACCCAGTCCGCGATGGGCCTCACCGGCCTGCTGCTGGCGGCGCTCACGCTGACCGGTAACGTGAACGTCTACCACGTCTACGCCCTGGCCTTCGTGCTCGGTCTGGTCACGGTGGTGGACAACCCGACCCGGCAGACCTTCGTCTCCGACATCGTCGGGCCCGACCTGCTGCGCAACGCGGTCTCTCTGAACTCCGCCAACTTCCAGTCCGCGCGCATCGTCGGGCCGGCGGTCGCCGGAGTTCTGATCAGCGCGGTCGGCAGCGGCTGGGCGTTCCTCTTCAACGGCCTCTCCTTCCTGGCCCCCATCGCGGGCCTGCTGCTGATGCGCACCGGCGAACTGAACCCGGCCCGGCGGGCCCCACGGGGCAAGGGGCAGCTGCGGGAAGGGCTGCGCTACGTCGGCAGCCGGCCCGAACTGCTCTGGCCGGTGGTGCTGGTCGGCTTCATCGGTACCTTCGGCTTCAACTTCCCGATCTGGCTCGTGGCCTTCACCGACCGGATCTTCCTCGCCGAGGCCGGCACCTACGGGCTCCTGAACACGCTGATGGCGATCGGCTCACTGTCGGGCGCACTCCTCGCCGCCCGGCGCGGAGGAAGCCGGATGCGGTTCATGGTGGCCGCGGCCGGAGGCTTCGGCGCGCTGCTGATGATCGCCGCGGCGGCCCCGGTGTTCTGGGTCTTCGCGCTGCTGATGGTCCCCGTCGGGCTCATCGGCATGACGTTCGTGATCAGCGCGAACACCAGTCTGCAGATGGCCAGCGACCCGGCCATGCGGGGCCGGGTGATCAGTCTGTTCATGATGGTCTTCGTCGGCGGCACTCCGATCGGCGGCCCGCTGCTCGGCTGGCTCACCGACACCTTCGGTCCCCGCCTGGGCATCCTGGCCGGCGGCCTGGTTTGCGCGGCCGCCGCCCTGGCGGTCGCACTGATCCTGGCCCGGATCGGCGGCCTGCGTCTCAAGGTGGACCTGCGGCGCGGACACCGTCACCTGGACTTCGTGCCGCGGGCGCCCGCGGTCGGCGAGGTTCCGCGGGAGGCTGCGCGGGAGCTCCCGGACGAGACCCCGGAAGAGGCCGCGGCGCGGCCCCGCCGGGAGGAGAACCAGCACCTCAGCCGCACGCCCTGAGCGGCGCGTACGCCGGCCCCGGCCGGCGTGCGCCGCCCGGTGCGCGCCGGCCGGGGGGCGAACGTGGTTCTCCCGTTCTTCGTCCATGGCGCATGCTGTACGCCATGGATGTCAGCATCAGGGAAGCCCGGCCCGACGAGTACGCCGCGGCGGGCGAACTGGCCGCGCAGGCGTACCTCGCCGCCGGCCTGCTGGTTCTCGGGCCGGAGGACCCCTACCTCGTCTCGCTCCGTGACGCCGCGGCGCGCGCGGCGCAGGCCGAGCTCCTGGTGGCCGTGGACGCGGAGAACGAGGCGCTGCTGGGCACCGTGACGTTCGCCGCGCACAAGCCCTTCGCCGAGATCTCCGGCCCGCACGAGGCGGAGTTCCGGATGCTGGCGGTGGACCCGGGCGCACGCGGGCGCGGCATCGGGGAGGCCCTGGTCCGCGACTGCGCCGAGCGAGCCCTGCGCCTGGGCCGGCGCGGCCTGGCGCTCTCGCTGGACGCCGCCAACCTCACCGCCGCCCGCCTCTACCACCGTATGGGCTTCGTCCGTGACCCCGGCCGCGACTGGAGCCCGGTTCCCGGCCTCACCCTCCGCGCCTACACCCTGGACCTCACCGCCCCCGCCTCCGTGCCGTCCGAGTAAGCACGGTCACGGCCGTGGCCTTCCGTAGTGGTAGCACTGCGGGAAGTTGTCAGAAGTACAGTTATGAGAGGCAGACTTATGAGAGGTGCGCTCATGGTGATGGTGCTCTGAAACGGCCCGGCAACAGTGTTCGACCGGGATGTCGAGTGGTCCGCTCTCGCCGGCTTCGCCGTGGACGAGCGGCTCGGTGCCACGCTCGGAGTGGTCTCGGGCCGTCGCCGTCAGGGCAAGACCTTCCTGCTGCGAGCGCTGTGCGCGACAACCGGCAGCCCCTTCTCGCCCTCGGCGAGGCGAAGTGGGGCGACGTGATGGGCCTGGGCCATCTGGACAGGCTCCGGCACATCCGTGCGCTGCTGGTCGCGCAGGGCCGGTACGGTGCCGGGACCGCCGCGCTGGTCTGCTTCAGCGCCGCCGGCTTCACCGACGAGCTGCGCCGGGTGGCGGGCGAGGATCCCGGCGTTCTGCTGGTCGGCGCCGCCGATCTCTACCGCTGAGCGGCGCGGGCAGGGATGCCGGCGCGCCCGGGGGCGGGATACTGCGGGCATGAGGCTGTTCACGGCGGTGCTGCCGCCGGAGGGGGCGATCGCGGAGCTGTCGGCCGCCGAGCGGGAGCTGCGAGGGCTTCCCGGGGCGGAGCGGCTGCGCCGCACCGATCCGGCGGGCCGGCACATCACCCTCGCGTTCTACGGGGAGACGGACGACTCCCTGGTGCCCGGCCTGCGGGACCGGCTGGCCGAGGTGGCGCTCCGGCACGCGCCGTTCCCGCTGAGGCTGACCGGGGGCGGGCGGTTCTCCGGGCGAGTGCTGTGGGCGGATGTCGAGGGGGACCGGGAGGCGCTCGGGCGGCTCGCGGCCGACACCAGGGCGGCGGGCCTGCTGGCCGGGGTGCCTCCGCCGGTCGAGCCGCCGGAGTACCGTCCGCACCTCACGCTGGCCTTCGCGAAGAAGTCGGACCGGGTGCCGCTGGACCCGTTCGTCGCCGGGCTCGCCGGTTTCCGGGGCAGTCTCTGGCGGGCGGGGCAGCTGGCTCTGGTCAGCAGCCGCCTGCCGGACACCGCGGCCCGGGAGGCGGGCCGTTCGCCGCGGTACGTCACCGAAGCGCTCTGGCCGCTGACCGGCTGACCGGGCGGCCGGTTACCGTTGAGGGTGTGAACGTGAAGACCAGAACCCGCATCGTGAGCGCCGCGCTCGTCGTGATGTTCGCCGTCGTGGCGGTCGCCGCCGTCTTCGGCTGATCCCCTTCCCGGCTCCTCCCGGCCCGGGCCTGTCCCGGCTCGGGCCTTTCCCGTCCCCGGCCCGGCGCACGCCGTGTGCGCCGGGCACCGGGCCGCCCGGGGCGGGCCNCCCGGTGCCCGCGGGGCTCACCAGGCGAAGGCCTCCGGGGAGGGGCCGGGCCCCGGGAAGATCTCGTCCAGCCCGGTCAGCAGGTCGGCGGAGAGCTCCAGTTCGATCGCCCGCAGCGCGGAGTCGAGCTGCTCGACGGTGCGCGGCCCGACGATCGGACCGGTGATGCCCGGGCGGGTGAGCAGCCAGGCCAGACCGGCCTCGCCGGGCTCCAGCCCGTGCTTCTCCAGCAGATCCTCATAGGCCCGCACCCTGTCGCGCAGCGCCGAGTTCTCCAGAGCGCGGGCCGTACGGCCGGCCCCGAGTCCCTCGCGCTCCTTGCGCAGCGCGCCGCCGAGCAGCCCGCCGCTGAGCGGGGACCAGGGGATGACTCCCAGCCCGTACGCCTGTGCGGCCGGGATGACCTCCATCTCGGCACGCCGCTCGGCGAGGTTGTACAGGCACTGCTCGCTGACCAGGCCGAGCGACCCGCGCCGCGCGGCGGTCTCGTTGGCCTGCGCGATGTTCCAGCCGGCGTGGTTGGAGGACCCGGCGTACAGGATCTTGCCCTGCTGGACCAGGACGTCCACGGCCTGCCAGATCTCCTCCCACGGGGTGGCCCGGTCCACGTGGTGGAACTGGTAGAGATCGATGTAGTCGGTGTTCAGCCGCTTCAGGCTGGCGTCCACCGACCGGCGGATGTTGACCGCGGAGAGCTTGTCGTGGTTCGGCCAGGCCGTGTCGGTCGCGGCCATGTTGGCGTACATCTTGGTGGCCAGCACCACCTTGTCGCGGCGCTCGCCGCCCTTGGCGAACCAGCTTCCGATGATCTTCTCGGTACGGCCCTTGTTCTCGCCCCAGCCGTACACGTTGGCGGTGTCGAAGAAGTTCACACCGGCGTCCAGCGCGGCATCCATGATCGCGTGGCTGTCCGCTTCACCGGTCTGCGGACCGAAGTTCATGGTCCCCAGGACCAGGCGGCTGACCTTGAGACCGGTGCGTCCGAGCTGTGTGTATTTCATGGGAACCCAGCTAACGCCCTGGAGTGCGCTCCGGGCAAGGGCCGCTTCGCCGGCGCGCGGCCCGATGGCAGGCTTGGGGGTATGCCTCTCACCCGGCCCTTTCCGGCTGTTCCGCGCGGTCCGGCCGCCCGCGCCGCGCTGTTCCTCCTCCCGGCCCTGCTTCTGCTGCTGCCCGCCTGCACGGCACGGGCCGACGACACAGGGGGCGGGACCGCTCCCTTCACCATCGAGGACGAGCGGATCACCGAGTCCAGCGGCCTGCAGGCCAGTGAGCGGCACCCGGGCGTCTACTGGACGCACAACGACAGCGGTTACGCGCCGCGGGTGTACGCGGTGGACAGCGCGACCGGGCAGACGGTCGCCACCGTGACGCTGGAGGGGGTGGAGGGCCGGGACCTGGAGTCCATACATCTCGGCCCGGACGGCGACCTGTACGTGGGAGACATCGGGGACAACTTCGACGGCGCCTGGCCGCATGTGTGGATCTACCGGTTCCCCGAGCCGGAGCGGCTGGCCGACGTCGCTCTGACCCCGGTCGTGTACACCGTGCGGTACGAGGACGGGCCGCGTGACGCGGAAGCGCTGATGGTCCATCCGGGGACCGGCCGGGTCTACATCGCCAGCAAGAAGGGCGACGCGACCGGCGCCCTGTACGCGGGGCCGGAGCAGCTGACGGCGGAGGGGGTCAATGTCTTCCGGCGCGTGGCGGACACCGAACTCCAGGTGACCGGGGGCGCGTTCTCGCCGGACGGCACCCGTCTGGTGCTGCGCGGCTATTTCGCGGCGGAGATGTACCGCTGGGACCCGGACGGGCCGCCCGAGGAGATCGGCACGGTGACCGTCCCCCTCCAGCGGCAGGGGGAGTCGGTGACGTTCACCCGGGACGGCCGCACCCTGATGTTCGGCTCCGAGGGGCTGCGCAGCCAGGTCCGGCCGGTAGCCCTCGACGACGAGCTGCTGCCGGACAGCGCCCGCGAGGAGCCGGAGGGCGGGGACGGCACGGACCGCGCGGACGGCCGGGAGGAGAGGGACGGCAACGGCGGGGACGCGGAGGGCGGGACGGACGGCACAGGCGCCGACGGGGAGCGCGAAGTCCCGCTTCTTCTGATCGGGCTGGTGCTCGCGGGGGCTTTGCTGTTCGCGCTCCGCAAGCGCAAGTGACCTGGTGGGCAGGGGGATTGAGGCCGAATGCGAGTCCTCTCCGGAGGCGCCGACCAACCGGTCGGTAACGAACGCCGGTCATTTCGCCGATGCGGGGTGCCGCGATCCGGCTGAACCATACGGGTGTTGTCTCCCAACCCCTCACACCTGACAGGGAGTGCACCTCATGGAGCCGCAGAAGAACGATGCCGAGTCCGCCCCCGGCGGCCGGCACAAGCGCAAGTCCCGTCGCCGGATGCTCTCGCTGGGCATCGCCGCGATGTTCGCGATCGGCGGCGCCGGCCTGGTCGCCCTGCCCAGCGCGTCGGCCGGTGAGGCCACTTCGGCCTCCGCGACGCAGTCGGACGTCGGCACGCTGAACCAGTACCAGCGCGGGCCGGACCCGACGGAGTCGAGCATCGAGGCCCGCACCGGGCACTACCGCACCTCGAGCACCCGGGTGTCGTCCTTCGCCTCCGGGTTCGGCGGCGGGACGATCTACTACCCGACCACCACCTCCGACGGGACGTTCGGCGGCGTGGCCATCGCCCCGGGCTACACCGCTTCCTCCTCCAGCATGGACTGGCTCGGCCCGCGCATCGCCTCCCAGGGCTTCGTGGTGTTCGTGATCGACACCAACACCCGCCTCGACCAGCCCGGCAGCCGGGCCCGTCAGCTGCTGGCGGCCCTCGACTACCTGACCGACCGCAGCTCCGAGCGGCACCGGGTGGACGCCGGCCGTCTCGCGGTCATGGGCCACTCCATGGGCGGCGGTGGCGCGCTGGAGGCCGCCGACAACCGTCCGTCGCTGAAGGCGTCCATCCCGCTGACCCCGTGGCACCTGTCGAAGCGCTGGGGCAGCGTGACCGTCCCGACCTTCATCGTCGGTGCCGAGCGGGACTCGATCGCCTCGGTCCGCAGCCACGCCATCCCGCTCTACGAGAGCCTGTCGTCCCGTACGGACCGGATGTACCTGGAGCTCCGCGGCGCCTCGCACTTCGCGCCGAACGTGTCCAACACCACCATCGCCAAGTACAGCATCTCCTGGCTGAAGCGGTTCGTGGACAACGACACCCGCTACGACCAGTTCCTGTGCCCGCTGCCCAGCAGCCGTGACATCTCGGACATCCGGGGCAACTGCCCGCGGTGACCGCGCACGGCCGGACCGCCGACGGCTGAGAGCTGACCGGTGCCGGCAGGCATGACCACAGGTGACGGCCGTCCCTCCCCGGGCGGCCGTCACCGCTGTGTGCGCGGTGCCGGACGGGGCGCGGCCATATCTTCCGCCTGCGGGGTGCCGGGAACGGGCACGGGGGAGCGCTCCGGGCCGGATCGCTGAACCGGACACGCGAAGGAATGCGCCTGCACCCCATTGACCTTCCGCGCGCTTGCCTGCACACTCCGGACAAGTGGTTGCGAACGATCGTTCGCTGTGCGAACGCCTCCGCCCGTTTTCCGCTCGTTCGCCCCACGTGATCCGCGCGCCGACCACTGCACCGAGGACGCCCTCATGACCATCAACCGAGAACTGTTCATCGGCGGCAAGGACGTGCCTGCCGCCTCGGGCCGCAGGGCCGACGACATCAGCCCTGTCACCGGCGGGGTGTTCGCCACTGTCGCGGCCGCCGGCCCCGAGGACATCACGCGGGCGGTCGACGCCGCCGACGCCGCCTTCCCGGCGTGGGCCGCCGTGAGCCCGTTCGCCCGCCGCAAGATCCTGCTGGACGCCGCCGGCCTGCTGGAATCCCGCGCCGGGGAGGCCGCCGACCTGATGGCGGGCGAGGTGGGCGGCACCCGGGGCTGGGCCCACTTCAACGTGGGGCTGGCCGCCAATATGTTCCGCGAGGCCGCCGCCGCCGTCACCGCGCCGCGCGGCAACGTCCTGTCGGCGCAGAAGGAGGGCGCACTGGGCATGGCCGTCCGCGAACCCGTCGGGGTGGTCGCCGCCTTCGCGCCCTGGAACGCTCCGGTGATTCTCGGGGTCCGTGCCGTCGCGGCCCCGCTCGCCGCCGGCAACACTGTGGTGCTGAAGCCCAGCGAGGACGCCCCGCTCGCCTGCGGACTGTTCGTCGCCGACGTCCTGCGCGAGGCGGGGCTCCCCGACGGCGTGCTCAACGTCATCACCAACGACCCGGCCGACGCCGCCGCCACCGCCGAGAACCTCATCGCCGACCCCCGGGTGCGGGCCGTCAACTTCACCGGATCCACCGAGGTGGGCAGGATCATCGGGACGCACGCGGCCCGGCACATCAAGCCCGCCCTCCTGGAACTCGGTGGCAAGAACTCGATCATCGTCCTGGACGACGCGGACCTGGACTACGCCGTGGACGCCGCCGCCTTCGGTGTCTTCATGAACGCCGGACAGATCTGCATGTCCGGCGACCGGGTTCTGGTCCACAGGTCGCTGGCCGAGGAGTTCACCCGCCGGTTCACCGCCAAGGTGGAGTCCCTGCCCAGTGGCGGCCCCGACGAGCCCACCACGGTCGTCGGCCCGCTCATCTCGGCCGGTGCCGCCCGGCGCGTCGCCGCCCTGGTGGAGGACGCCGTCGGCAAGGGCGCCACCGTGCTGACCGGCGGCGGCGAGCCGGACGGGGCGCACTACCCGGCCACCGTTCTCACCGACGTGCCCGCCGGGGCGGACCTCTACGGCACCGAGGCGTTCGGGCCGCTGTGCGTCATCGCCGCCTTCGACGACGACGACCAGGCCGTCGCACTCGCCAACGACACCGACAACGGACTGACCTGCGGCATCCTTACCGAGAACGGGACCCACGGACTGCGGGTCGCCCGCCGCGTCCGCACCGGCATCGTGCACGTCAACGACCAGTCCGTGGCCGACGAGCCCCACGCGCCCTTCGGCGGGTTCAAGAACTCCGGCTACGGCCGCTTCGGCGGACAGTGGGGCGTGGAGTCGTTCAGCAACCTCCGCTGGATCACCCTCGCCACCCGGCACGCCCACTACCCGTTCTGACCGGCACGGCGGCGGACACAAACCGGCCCGGGAACACCCCTGAAGATCGTCCCGACCACCTGCGAGCGCTGCGCCGGGTCTGCGACNCCGCGAGGCCGGTCAGTGCCGGTTCACAGGCGTTCGACGACGTAGTCCACGCACTGCGTCAGCGCCTCGACGTCCGACGGCTCCACGGCCGGGAACATCGCCACCCGCAGCTGGTTGCGGCCCAGCTTGCGGTACGGCTCGGTGTCCACGATGCCGTTGGCCCGCAGCGCCTTGGCGATCGCGGCGGCGTCGATGCCCTCGGCGAAGTCGATCGTCCCGACCACCTGCGAGCGCTGCGCCGGGTCTGCGACGAACGGCGTGGCGTGCCCGGACTTCTCCGCCCAGGAGTACAGCCGCGAGCTGGAGTCCGCGGTGCGGCGCACCGCCCAGTCCAGCCCGCCCTGGCCGTTGATCCAGTCCAGCTGCTCGGCCAGCAGGAACAGCGTGGCCAGCGCCGGGGTGTTGTAGGTCTGGTTCTTGCGGGAGTTGTCGATCGCCGTGGGCAGCGAGAAGAACTCCGGGACGTGCCGGCCGGAGGCGTGCACCCGGGCGGCACGCTCCAGGGAGGCGGGGGAGAAGGCCGCCAGCCACAGCCCGCCGTCCGCGGCGAAGGACTTCTGCGGGGCGAAGTAGTAGACGTCCGTCTCGGTGATGTCCACCGGCAGGCCGCCGGCTCCCGAGGTGGCGTCCACCAGCACCAGCGCGCCCTCGTCGGCGCCCTCGACCCGGCGGATCGGGGCGGCGACACCGGTGGAGGTCTCGTTGTGGGTGAACCCGTAGACGTCCACCCCGGCCTCGGCGCGCGGCTGAGGGTGGGTGCCCGGCTCGGAGGAGATGACGCTCGGCTCCTCCAGCCACGGCGCGAGCTTGGCCGCCTTGGCGAACTTCGAGGAGAACTCGCCGAACGTCAGGTGCTGGGACCGGGTCTCGATCAGACCGTGCGTCGCGATGTCCCAGAAAGCGGTCGAGCCGCCGTTGCCGAGAATCACCTCGTACCCCTCGGGCAGCGAGAACAGCTCGCGCACGCCCTCCCGGACGCGGCCCACGAGGTTCTTGACCGGGGCCTGACGGTGGGAGGTGCCCAGCAGGGAACTGCCGGTCGCCGCCAGGGCGGCCAGCGCCTCGGTGCGCACCTTGGAGGGGCCCGAGCCGAAGCGACCGTCGGCGGGCTTGATGTCAGCGGGAATCTGGATATCGGCCACGGAACGGAGCGTAGCCGGTGACGGCCGCCGACACGCCCGGGCGTCCGCTCGCTGAGACATGCGTCCCGGCAGACGGCGCGCGTCACCGGGGCCGTCCAGGTGACGCGCGCCAGGAGCGGGTCAGTCCGCCGCGGCTGCCTCCAACCGCACCGGCAGCTCGTAGAGCTCGTTCTGGGTGACGATCGGCAGGTTGCGCAGTTCCTCGTCGGGGACGGCCAGGGACAGCCCGGGGAAGCGTGCGAACAGCGCGGGCAGCGCGATCCGCGCCTCCAGCCGGGACAGCGACGCGCCCGGGCAGATGTGCGGGCCGTGGCCGAAGGACATGTGCCGCACGGGGGAGGGGCGGGTGATGTCGAAGACGTCGGCGGCCGGACCGTGCTGCCGCTCGTCCCAGCCGATGGCCCGGTAGGAGATGACCAGCGCGTCCCCCTGGGGGATCACCCGGCCGGCGATCTCGATGTCCTCGGTGGCGAAGCGCAGCAGCAGATGGGTGGTGGGGGTGTTCCAGCGAAGCGTCTCCTCGACCACGGCATCCCAGGTGGCCTCGCCGTTCAGCACCGCCTTCAGCTGCTCCGGATGGGTGAGCAGGGCCCGGACGGCGTTGACCAGCAGGCTGACCGTGGTCTCGTGGCCGGCCGCGACCATCGCCTTGAGGTTGCCGAGGACCTCCTCGTCGGTCAGCCGGCCGTTGCCCTCCTCGGCCTGGATCAGGGCGCTGGTCAGGTCGTCACGCGGCTCGGCCTTCTTCGCCGTGACGACCCGGCGGAAGAACTGGTCGAGTTCGGCGATCACCGCCAGCCGCTCGTCCTGCGGGGTGAGCATGGAGAAGAACGCCTTGTACAGCTCGTGCAGGCGGGGGTGGCCCGCGGCGTCGATGCCCATGAGCTCGCTGATCACCGCCATCGGCAGCGGGTAGGCGAAGACCGCCTTGAAGTCCACCGGGCGCCCGCCCGCACCGGCCTCGGCCAGGTCGTCCAGCAGCCGGGCCGTGATGGCCTCGACGACCGGCCGCATCTGCGCGACCCGGCGCGGGGTGACGGCCTGTGCCGTCATGGCGCGCAGCCGCCGGTGCTCGGCGCCGTCGGCGGTGAACATCGAACGGCCGGGATTCACCATGCCGATCAGCGGCCACTGCTCGGTCACCTCCCCGCGCTGCCACGCGGACCACCGGCCGATGTCCTTCACCAGCCGGGAGTCGGTCAGCAGCTGCCGCGCCTCCTCGTGGCCGGTGACGGTCCAGGCCGGGACGCCGCCGGGCAGCTCGACCCGGGTGAGCGGCCCGGCCTCGCGCAGCCGCAGGGTCTCGCCGGTCAGGTCGCCGACGAGCGGGTCGAGGACGACCGGGTCGGGAAGTCCGGGCTGTTCGGCGGATGTGACGGGACAGCTCATCGGGTGCCTCCGGTGGCGGGAGCGGGCGCGAACTGGACCGGCAGCTCCGACATGCCCCGCAGGAACGGGGACGGGCGCCGGACGAGCGTGTGCGCGGGGACGGACAGCTCGACGTCGGGGAGCCGGTCGAGGATGACCTCGATGCCGGTGCGGGCGATGACCTCGGCGATCTCCTGGGCCGGGAACGGGCAGCGGTGCTCGCCGTGGCTGAACGAGAAGAAGGCGTTGTTGCCGCCGGTGAAGGTGCCGCCTTCCGGGCCGGGGGAGCGGACCTGGGGGTCGGCGTTGGCGGCTCCCAGCCCCAGCAGCAGCATGTCCCCGGTCCGGATGTGCCGGCCGCCGAGCCGGGTGTCGCGGGACGCCCAGCGGCCGGCCAGGATCTGGGTGGGGGTGTCTTCCCAGAGCACTTCGTTCATGGCCTCGCCGACGCTGTGC
>NZ_BAAAMJ010000004.1:0-83161 GCF_039529215.1 Streptomyces sodiiphilus
GGCTGTGCGGGGCCGCCGGCGCGGCGGCCGGCCCCTGGCACTCCGCCGCCGCGGCCGCCGCGCTGGGGCTGGGCTGCGCCGAACTCCTGCTGCGCCACTGCCGGCGGCGGCTGGGCGGGGTCACCGGGGACGTGTTCGGGGCACTGGCCGAGACGGCGGCCACGGCCGCCCTGGTCACCCTGGCAGTGGGGGGCTCGTGAGCGGCACGGCCGTACCTGATCCCGGCCTCCGGGCGGGTCCGGCGTAGGCTCGTAACCCTCCGGAGCCGGTCCGGCAACCCCGGGCCGCGGACCTCCCACCCACGACGGAACAGGATCTCCATCACCGTGACTTCACTGACCCTCAGCAATACATCCGCCGCAACGGTGCGTGCGGACGCCGTGGTCATCGGCGTTGCCAAGGGCGAGAGCGGGCCCGTCCTCGCCCCCGGACCGCAGACCGCGGCGGCCGTCGGCGCCGCCTTCGGCGACAAGCTGCCCGCCCTCCTGGAAGCCCTCGGCGTGAAGGGCGGTGAGGACGAGGTCACCAGGATCCCCGCACCGGACGGTGTACGGGCCCCGCTCGTGGTCGCGACAGGGCTCGGCTCCGCCCCGCGGGAGGAGGACGGTTATCCGGCGGAGACGCTGCGCCGCGCGGCGGGCGCCGCGGTCCGCTCCCTGGCCGGCACCGGGCACGTCGCCCTCGCCCTGCCCGCCGGGAACGAGGCGGCGGTCGCCGCGGTCTGCGAGGGCGCGCTGCTGGGCGCCTACGCCTTCACCTCCTTCCGCGGCAGGAGCACCGAGAGCAAGAAGGAGGGCCGGGGGAAGAACGCGAAGGACGCCTCCGCCCCGCCCGCCGAGATCACCGTGCTGGACACCGAGGCCAAGGACAAGGCGCACCGGGCCGCGGCCGAGCGCGCCACCGTGCTGGCCGAGGAGGTCGCCCGGGCCCGGGACCTGGTCAACACCCCGCCGAACGCGCTGAACCCGGCCGACTTCGCCGCGGCCGCGCAGACGGCGGCCAAGGAGCACGGGCTGAAGATCGAGGTGCTGGACGAGCAGGCGCTGGCCAAGGGCGGCTACGGCGGCATCCTGGGGGTCGGCCAGGGGTCCCAGTCGCCGCCGCGGCTGGTGCGGATCACCTACCGGCACTCCAAGGCCGCCGCCTCGCTGGCGCTGGTCGGCAAGGGCATCACCTACGACTCGGGCGGTATCTCGCTGAAGCCGGCCGGCAGCAACGAGACCATGAAGTGCGACATGAGCGGCGCCGCCGCCGTGCTGGCCGCCGTGGTGGCCGCCGCCCGGCTCGGTGTGAAGGCCAACGTGACCGGCTGGCTGGCGCTGGCGGAGAACATGCCCTCGGGGTCGGCGTGCCGGCCGGGCGACGTGCTCACGATGTACAGCGGCAAGACGGTGGAGGTGCTCAACACCGACGCCGAGGGCCGGCTGGTGATGGCGGACGCACTGACCCGCGCCTGCGAGGAGTCCCCCGACGCCCTGGTGGACGTGGCCACGCTGACCGGAGCCATGGTGGTGGCCCTGGGCAAGCGCACCTTCGGCGTGATGAGCGACGACGACGCCTTCCGGGAGCTGCTGCACGACACCGCCCGGCAGGCCGGTGAGCAGTCCTGGCCGCTGCCGCTGCCCGCGGAACTGATGGAGGGCATGAAGTCGCAGGTCGCCGACGTGGCCAATGTGGGTGACCGGATGGGCGGCGGGCTCTCGGCGGGGCTGTTCCTGAAGGAGTTCGTCTCCGACGGCACCACCTGGGGCCACCTGGACATCGCCGGACCGGCCTTCAACGAGGGCGCCGCGTTCGGCTACACGCCCAAGGGCGGTACGGGTTCGGCCGTACGCACGCTGGTGCGGCTGGCCGAACGGGCCGCGGAGGGCGAGCTGAGCCGCTGACCGCCCGGAGGGCCGCGTTCCGGGACGGCCCGATGCCTCCGGCAGTGCCCCGGCCGCTGCGGCGGTCGGGGCCCTACCGGCGGGTAGTTCCGCCCCGGTGCGCCCACGATGTCCCGATCCGTCCCGTTTCGAGCGGTCTCAGCCGGTGGCCCGGCGTCTCATCCTCGCGCGACAAGTGCGAAGATGTTGTTCCGGCGAAGCCTTGCAGGGCAGGGCGGCCCGGCTCTCCCCGAGCGAGCCACCGACAACCGCGCGACCAAGCGGGCACCACAAGCCGCCGGCCGGTCACCGTCGACCGACGCCGGCGAAACCCATGCATGGAGGACGTGACGTGGCGAACGACGCCAGCACCGTTTTCGACCTAGTGATCCTCGGTGGCGGCAGCGGAGGCTATGCGGCTGCCCTGCGCGCCTCGCAGCTGGGCCTGGATGTCGCCCTCATCGAGAAGAGCAAGGTGGGCGGCACCTGCCTGCACAACGGGTGCATCCCCACCAAGGCCCTGCTGCACGCCGGCGAGCTGGCCGACCAGGCGCGCGAGGGCGCCTCGTTCGGCGTGCGGACCACCTTCGAGGGCATCGACATGGCCGCGGTGAACTCGTACAAGGACGGCGTCGTCGCCGGTCTGTACAAGGGCCTGCAGGGCCTCATCGCGTCCCGCAAGATCACCTATGTGGAGGGTGAGGGCCGGCTGTCCTCCCCCACCTCGGTGGACGTGAACGGCCAGCGCTACACCGGCCGGCACATCCTGCTGGCGACCGGCTCGGTGCCGCGGACCCTTCCCGGCCTGGAGATCGACGGCGAGCGGATCATCACCTCCGACCACGCGCTGACCCTCGACCGGGTCCCGAAGTCCGTCCTGGTGCTGGGCGGCGGCGTCATCGGCTGCGAGTTCGCCTCCGCGTGGAAGTCCTTCGGCAGCGAGGTCACCATCGTCGAGGGCCTGCCGCACCTGGTCCCGGCCGAGGACGAGGACGTCTCCAAGCTGCTGGAGCGAGCCTTCCGCCGGCGCGGCATCAAGTTCTCCCTGGGCTCCTTCTTCAAGGGTGTGGAGTACACCGACGGCGGGGTCCGGATCACGCTGGACAACGGCAAGACCCACGAGGCGGAGCTGCTGCTGGTGGCCATCGGCCGCGGCCCGGTCTCGCAGGGGCTCGGCTACGAGGAGGCCGGAGTCGCGATGGACCGCGGCTTCGTACTGACGGACGAGTACTGCCGGACCAATGTAGAGACGATCTCGGCCGTGGGCGACCTGATCCCCACGCTCCAGCTCGCCCACGTCGGCTTCGCCGAGGGCATCCTGGTCGCCGAGCGCCTGGCCGGGCTGAACCCGGTGCCCATCGACTACAACGGCGTGCCGCGCGTCACCTACAGCCACCCGGAGGTCGCCTCCGTCGGCATCACCGAGGCCAAGGCCAAGGAGATCTACGGCGCCGACCAGGTCGTCACCCTCAAGTACAACCTGGCGGGCAACGGCAAGAGCAAGATCCTCAAGACCACGGGCGAGATCAAGCTCGTCCAGGTGCGCGACGGTGCCGTGGTCGGCGTCCACATGGTGGGCGACCGGATGGGCGAGCAGGCGGGCGAGGCCCAGCTGATCTACAACTGGGAGGCGCTGCCCTCGGAGGTCGCGCAGCTCGTCCACGCGCACCCCACCCAGAACGAGGCCCTGGGCGAGGCTCACCTGGCCCTGGCCGGCAAGCCGCTGCACGCCCACGACTGATCCGCAGGACGGACCCGGGCCGCGTGTCTCACAGAGCGCGCAACCATCCGCACTTCCCGTAAGGAGCAACAGAAACCATGGCGGTTTCCGTAACCCTGCCGGCGCTCGGTGAGAGCGTGTCCGAGGGCACCGTCACCCGCTGGCTGAAGGCCGAGGGTGAGCGCGTCGAGGCCGACGAGCCGCTGCTCGAGGTCTCCACAGACAAGGTCGACACCGAGATCCCCGCCCCGGCCGCGGGCACCCTGACCTCCATCAGGGTGGCCGAGGACGAGACGGTCGAGGTCGGCGCCGAACTGGCCGTCATCGACGACGGCTCCGGCGACGGCGGCGGGTAGGCGGCGGAGCCCGCCCCGGAGCCGGAGCCGGAGCCGGAGCCGGCCGCCCAGGAGGCACCGGCCCAGCAGGCCGAGCCCGAGCCGGCCCCCTCGGGCCAGGGCGGGCAGGGCGGTTCCGCGGAGGGCACCGACGTGGTGCTGCCCGCGCTGGGCGAGTCGGTGACCGAGGGCACGGTCACCCGCTGGCTGAAGGAGGTCGGCGAGGAGGTCGAGGCCGACGAGCCGCTGCTGGAGGTCTCCACCGACAAGGTCGACACCGAGATTCCCGCGCCGGTCGCCGGCACCCTGCTGGAGATCGTGGTCGGCGAGGACGAGACCGCCGAGGTCGGGGCCCGGCTCGCCGTGATCGGCGCGGCCGGCGCCGCGCCGCGGCAGGCCGAGCCCGCTCCCGCCCCGAAGCAGGAGGAGGCGCCGAAGCAGGAGGAGAGGAAGCCCGAGCCGGCCCCCGAGCCCGCTCCGGCACCCGCTCCGGCGCGGGAGGAGAAGAAGCCCGAGCCCGCCCCGGCCCGGCCCGCTCCCGCGCAGCCGCGTGCCGAGGCCCCGGCTCCCGCCCCCTCCCAGGGCGGCGACGGCGGTGCCTACGTCACCCCTCTGGTGCGCAAGCTGGCCGGCGAGCACGGCGTCGACCTGAGCACCGTGCGCGGCACCGGCGTCGGCGGCCGCATCCGCAAGCAGGACGTCGTCGCGGCCGCCGAGGCCGCGAAGAAGGCAAAGGCCGAGCCGGCCGCCGCCGAGGCGCCCGCCAAGGCACCGGCGAAGGCCGAGCCCTCGCCGCTGCGCGGGCAGACGCTGCCGATGACCCGGGTGCGCAAGGCCATCGCCAAGCACATGGTCGGCTCGCTGCAGGTCTCGGCGCAGCTGACCACCGTGATCGAGGTGGACGTCACCCGCGTCATGCGGCTGCGGGAGCGCGCGAAGGAGGACTTCCTGCGGCGGGAAGGCGTCAAGCTCTCCCCGATGCCGTTCTTCGTCAAGGCCGCCGCCGAGGCGCTGAAGGTGCACGCGGTCGTCAACGCCAAGGTGAACGACGACGACACCATCACCTACCACGACGTCGAGAACATCGGCATCGCGGTGGACACGGAGAAGGGGCTGTTCGTCCCGGTCATCGACAACGCGGGCGACCTCAACCTGGCCGGCATCGCCAAGAAGACCGCCGACCTGGCCAAGCGCACCCGGGACGGCGGCCTGAAGCCGGACGAGCTGTCGGGCGGCACCTTCACGGTGACCAACACCGGCTCGCGCGGCGCCCTGTTCGACACCCCGATCCTCAACCAGCCCCAGGTCGGCATGCTGGGGATCGGCGCGACCGTCAAGCGTCCGGTCGTCGTGGACCACCCGGACCTGGGACAGACCATCGCCGTGCGCGACATGGTCTACCTGGCCCTGACCTACGACCACCGGATCGTGGACGGCGCGGACGCCGCCCGGTTCCTCACCACGGTCAAGGACCGCCTGGAGGCCGGCGAGTTCGAGGCCGAGCTCGGTCTCTGACCCACCCCGCCGGCCCGGCCGGCGGCCTGCGCGCCCCGTCCGGGTCTCCCGGGCGGGGCGCGGCGCGTCCAGGGGCATGATGGGGCCATGCGCGCTGCCCGGCTGATCACGATGGTGCTGCTGCTGCAGAACCGGCGGACGATGACCGCCGCCGAACTGGCCGCCGAACTGGAGGTCTCCGAACGGACCGTGGCCCGGGACATCCAGGCGCTCTCCGGAGCGGGCGTCCCGGTGTACGCCGACCGCGGCCGGGGCGGTGGTTACCGGCTGGTGGGCGGCTACCGGACCAGGCTGACCGGCCTCGACCGCAGCGAGGCGGAGGCGCTGTTCCTGTCCGGCGTGCCGTCCGCACTGCACGGCATGGGCCTGGCGGAGGCCGCGGCGGCGGCCCGGCTGAAGGTCTCGGCGGCACTCGCCCCTCACCTGTCCGGGGCGCCGGACGGCGCGGCGCGCCGCTTCCACCTGGACGCCCCCGGCTGGTGGCGGCAGGACGGCACGCCCCGGCTGCTGCCCGAGGTCGCCGCCGCGGTCCGCGACGATCTGCGTACCGAGGTCCGCTACCGGCGGCGCGGCGGACAGGAGGTCGTCCGCACTCTCGACCCGCACGGCCTGATCCTGAAGGCGGGCGTGTGGTATCTGGCCGCCCGGGTGGCCGGCGGGACCGGCCCGTTCCGGGTCTACCGGGTGGACCGGATGACCGGAGCCCGGGTCACCGGCACCCGGTTCGACCGTGACACCGGCTTCGACCTCCCCGCCTTCTGGGCCGAGCGGGCGGAGGAGTTCGCCCGCTCCCTCCTGCGGGCCGAGGCGGTGGTGCGCCTGACCCCGGCGGGAGCCCGCCGGCTGCCGCACGTCACGGACGGCGAGGCCGCCCGGCAGGCCCTGGCCGCCGCCGGTCCGCCCGACGCACGGGGCCGGGTGACCGTCACACTGCCCGTGGAGAGCCTGGAGGTCGCCCACGAGCAGCTCAGGACCCTGGGCCCGGAGGGCGAGGTGCTGGAACCGCCGGAGCTGCGCGGGCGGATGGCCGCCGACGCCCGCCGTCTGGCGGACCTGTACGGGCAGGCCGCCACGCCGGACGCGCCGTGCGGGTGCGACCACGGCCCGCAGCCTGGATCCTGGTTCTCGTGATGGACGAGACGGAATTCTGGGAGATCATCGACGGCTGCCGGCAAGCCGCCGGCGGCGACCCGGACACGCAGGCCGAGCTGGTGGTCGACCGCCTCACGGAGCTCGACCCGGATGCCGTCACCATGTTCGCCCGCCACTTCGAGTCGCGCTTCCTCCGCGCCTACCGGTGGGATCTGTGGAGCGCCGCCTGGGTCCTGCTGGACGGGGCGAGCGACGACACCTTCGAGAACTTCCGGTGCTGGCTCATCGGGCAGGGCCGCAAGGTCTTCGAGGGCGCTCTCCACGACCCGGACTCCCTGGCGGATCTGCTGGAGAGCTTCGACGAGGAGAGGGACGGGGAGGCGGAGGACCTGGGTTTCGCCGCGTTCGACGCCTACGAGCAGCTCACCGGGCTCGAACTGCCGGAACTCGGCCTGGAGGAGCCCCCGCCGGAGCCCGTCGGAGTCCCCCCGGACTTCGAGGACGACGCGGCTCTGGCCGCCGCCTGCCCGCGGCTGTGGCGGCGGTTCCGGGGGCCGGACGGCCGCTGACCGGCGGGGCACCCTGGCCGCCCGTGCGCGGGTGCAGCAGGATGGCGGCCATGCAGTCGCAACGCATCGCCGTCACCGGCTCCTCCGGGCTCATCGGTTCCGCTCTGGTGGACTCCCTGCGGTCGGACGGACACCAGGTCCGCTCACTCGTCCGGCGCCCGCCGCAGCAGCCGGACCAGGCCCGGTGGGACCCCTCGGGCCGCGACCGCGAGGTGAACGCCGCCGCGCTGGAGGGCTGCGACGCCGTGGTCCATCTGGCCGGCGCCGGCGTCGCCGGCAAGCGCTGGACCGACAGCTACCGGCGGGAGATCCGCGACAGCCGGGTCCACGGCACCGCCGCCCTCGCCGAGGCCCTCGCCACCCTGGAGCGGCCGCCGGGGACCTTCGTGTGCGGGAGCGCGATCGGCTGGTACGGGGAGACCGGCGACCGTGCCGTGGACGAGGACGCCCCGGCCGGGAACACCTTTCTCGCCGGGGTGTGCCGCGACTGGGAGGCCGCGGCGGACCCCGCGCGGGAGGCGGGCGTGCGCACGGTGTTCGCGCGCACCGGGCTGGTGGTGGCCGCCTCCGGCGGGGCGTGGGGAAGGCTCTTCCCCGTCTTCCGGGCCGGACTGGGCGGGCGGCTCGGCAGCGGACGGCAGTACTGGAGCTTCATCTCCCTGCACGACGAGATCGCCGCCCTGCGCTTCCTGCTCCGTGCGGATCCGCCCGGCGGCGCTCCGCTGTCCGGGCCGGTGAACCTCACCGGCCCGGAACCGGTCACCAACCGCGAGGTGACCGCGGCGATGAGCCGGGTGCTGCGCCGTCCGACCCTGCTCCCCGTGCCGGCGCCGGTACTGCGGGCGGCCCTGGGCGGTTTCGCCGAGGACGTCCTGGGCAGCCAGCGGGTGCTGCCGCGCCGGCTGCTGGAGGCCGGTTTCACCTTCGCCCACCCGGGCATCGAGGACGCCGTGCGGGCGGCCCTGGCATCGCGCTGACCGCCGGGGCCCGGCACGGCGCGCACCGGATGCATGGTGCACGCACGATGCGACCCGCTGTGCGCCCGTGCCCGGTGCGTGCGCGAGGGGCGGGGGCACCGTGGACGTTCTATGGTCGGCTCCGGTCCGGGCATTGCCCGCGCCGGGAACGGGCATCACCCCGTCAGTTCTCCGCCGCGTCCACCGGTCCGCCAGGTCCAGCAGGTATACCCGGCCGGACGGCCCGGCGGGCGGCCCGCGCTGCCCGCCCCGGCCCGCCGCCCGGCCGCCTCACCCGGAGGGGCATGTGCCACACAGCCATACGCACAGCACCGAAACCGACGTCGTCATCATCGGGGCCGGCCCGGCCGGCCTGGCCGCAGCCCGTCACCTGACCGCCGCGGGACTGGCGGTGACCGTCCTGGAGGCCCGGGACCGGATCGGGGGCCGGCTGGCCACCGACCACCGCGACGGGTTCCGGCTGGACCGCACCGGCCGGCTCACCGTTCCCGGGGCCCGGGGCAGCTCGCCGCTTCCCGACGGACTGCCGCTGCGCCCGCTGTCCGGGGTGCTGCTGCACGGCCCGGGCCATGTGCACCGGCTCGGCGCCCGGCCGGGGCTGTCCCAGCCCGCCGTCCGTGCCCGCTCGCTCGCGGCGGCCTTCGACCAGGCCTGGCTCCGCGCGAATCTGGGGAGGCTGGGCAGTCTCCCCGAGGAGCGGCTGCGCGCCAGGCCCGAACTGACCGCCGCACGGGCCCTGGCCGTCCGCGGCATACCCGCCAGGATCGCCGGGGGGTCGCTGCGCCCGCTGCTGGCCGCTCTGCTCGGGGACCCTGAGCTGGCGACCTCCAGCAGGTTCAGTGATCTCCTGCTCCGGTCCTTCGCCCGCGGCGGTCTGGCACTGACCGCCGGCGGGTCGGACGTCCTGCCCGGCCTGCTCGCCGAGGCGCTGCCCGAGGGCAGCGTGCGCACCGGCGTGCGGGCCGTGTCGGTGACCACCACGGCCGTCGGCACCGAGCGCCACGGCACCCTCGGGTGCCGGGCGGTGGTGCTGGCCACCGGGGCGGGGGAAGCCGCCCGGCTGGTTCCGGGACTGCGCGTCCCGGCCTTCCACGAGGCCACCGTGCTGCATCACGCGGCGCCCGGCCCGCTCCCGGCCGGCGCCGCGCTGGTCGTGGACACCGCGCGGCGGGGGCCCGTCGCGCACACCCTTGCCGCGTCCGGCGTGGACCCGTCCAGGGCCCCGGCCGGGCGGACGCTGGTCACGTCCGTGGTGCTCGGCGCCGCCGCCCGCCTGCCGGTGGCCGCCCTCGACCGGGCGGTGCGCGCGCAGCTCAGCCTGCTGCACCGGGCACCGGCCCGGACCTGGGACCTGCTCGCCGCGCACCACGATGCCGAGGCGACGCCCGCATTCCCGCCACCGTGCACCACCCAGCGACGGGTGCGGCTGCTGGGCGGCCTGTACGTGTGCGGCGACCACCGGGAGACACCGGGCGTCCTCGGCGAGCTGTCCTCGGCCCTGCGGGCCGCGACGGCACTGCTGCAGGACATCGGCGTGCGTCCGTCCGCCGCGGCCGGTGCCGCCCGGCCGGCGGTCCCGGCGATCGCCTGATCAGCCCAGGGCGGCGGTCCGCTCTCGATACCCGCGGACCGCCGCGGCGTCCCGGTAGGGCTCCAGCCGGCGCTCGAAGTCCTGCACGTACTCGTGCGCCCGCACCGAGCGCATCCCGGCGGCCTGCTGCGCGGCCTCGGCACCCAGTACGCACGCCTGCTCGACGTCCCCGAGGCCGAGCCGGGCGGTGGCCAGTACCACCCGGCAGAACAGCCGGCTGCGCGCGAAGCCCGCACCGCGCAGCTGCAGGGAGCGTTCGGCGTGCCGGGCGGCCGCCCGGTACTGCTGGAGATCCCGGTGGCTGTGGCCGAACTCGTCGGCGAGCTGGGCCTCGTCGAAGAACCGGGCCCACGGGGGCACGTCCTCCCCGGGACGGGCGGACTCCAGCGCCCGCTCGGCTCTGGCCAGTGAGGCGGTGCAGGACCGCACCTCCCCCAGCAGCGCGTGGCCGCGGGCCTCCACCGCGTGCAGCAGCGCCTGGACGGCGGGGGCCGCGGAGCTGGCCATGCCCTGCTGGGCGACTCGGGCCAGCTGCACCGCCTCCCGGCCGTGGCCCAGGTAGACCGCCTGCCTGCTCATCGAGACCAGCACGTAGCTGCCGTAGGAGCGGTCCCCGGCGGCCTGCGCCAGCCGCAGGGCCTGCACGAAGTACCGCTGGGCCAGTCCGTGCGCGGCGATGTCGTAGGCGGTCCAGCCCGCCAGCCGGGTCAGATCGGCGGCGGCGGAGAAGAGCCGGCGGCCGGTCTGCTCGCCGTAGCAGCCGCGCAGCATCGGCTCCAGCTCGTGCTCGAGGTAGCGCACCAGGGCCTGCCGGGCGTGGCCGCCGCCGTAGGCGTTGTCCAGCGCGCGGAACAGCTCCGCCACCGAGCGCAGGGCCGCGACGTCACCCGCGGTGACGCGCTGGCCCGGGCCGCGTTCGACACGGTCGGCCGGCCGGGGCGCCGGCCGGGGTGCCGAGGGCTGGGCCGCGGTGCCCCGTCCCTGCTCGGGGACGCGTACCAGCGGGCGGGCCGAGGGCCCTTCGGAAGGCTCGCCGCGCGCCACCCGGTCGTCGGGGCGGCCGATCAGCCAGTCCCGGCTGGGCACCACCAGCCCGGCGGGGGTGAAGGCGATCTTGCGCAGTTCGGCGTAGCTGCCGGAGTCCTTGCGCCACAGGCCGGAGACGATGTCCACGGCCTCGGTGGGGGTGGCGGCGAACTCCAGGCCCGCGTAGACGGGAGCGCAGGCCTCCAGGCCGAGGTCCTGGGCGGAGAGCCGGCGGCCGAGCCGGCGGGTGAAGACCTCCGCGATCAGGGCGGGGGTGGTCCCGCGCGGCCGCTGGCCGCGCAGCCAGCGGGTGACGGAGGTCTTGTCGTAGCGCAGGTCCAGGCCGTGTTCCAGCCCGAGCTGGTCGACGCGGCGGGCAAGCCCCGCGTGCGAGAAGCCCGCCTCGGCGATCAGGGCGGCCAGCTGGCGGTTGGGGGTCCGCTGCGGTGAGGGAGGCGGTGGCTCGGAGGACTGCTGCGGGGGCAGGGGGGACTGGGGGGACGACGGCGCGTGGCCGGCATGTTCCGTGGACATCAGCTATGCGGTCTCCTGCCTTACGGCTGGGCGGCAGAGGTCGGGTCGGTGCTCTGCTGGAACGGCGCGAATGTAACGGCCCGGCTCGCACGCCTCGCCGCCACGGCCGAAGGTTCATCCGTACGTGTGAGCCACGGGCCCCCTGGGGCTCCGGCCGAACCCGGCCGTACAGTGGAGGCGGACGCCCCGACTCCCCCGGGACGTACGACGAGAAGGAGCCTCGGTGAGCGAGGAACGGGCCGTGGGCCGCCGCTCCCGGGCGATTCAGGAGATGCCGTGAGCGAGCTGCGCTTTGTCCATCTGGGATTCGGCGCCGACGCCGTCGAGTACGAGGCGGCCTGGCAGGAGCAGCGGCGGGTGCACACCGCCCGCTTCGCCGACGAGATTCCCGACACCTGCCTGCTGCTGGAGCACCAGGCGGTGTACACCGCGGGCCGGCGCACCGAGGACAGCGAGCGCCCGCTGGACGGCACGCCGGTCATCGACGTGGACCGCGGAGGCAAGATCACCTGGCACGGGCCGGGGCAGCTGGTGGGCTACCCGATCCTGAAGCTGCCGCGCCCGGTGGACGTGATCGCCCACGTGCGGCGGCTGGAGGACGCGCTGATCGCCACCTGCGCCGAGTTCGGGCTCCGGACCACCCGGGTGGAGGGACGCAGCGGGGTGTGGGTGCTGGGCGACGCGATCGCCGACCCGTCCCCGGCGCTCGCCGCCGGCGGGCTGTCGCTCGACTTCGACCCGCGGCTGAACGACGAGGAGTTCGACCCCCGACTGTCCGGCCCCCAGTACGCGCCCTCCAATGCCGGGCAGCGCGGCGAGGACCGCAAGCTGGGAGCCATCGGGGTCCGGATCGCCAAGGGCGTCAGCATGCACGGCTTCTCGCTGAACTGTGATCCCGACAACACGTCCTTCGACCGCATCGTGCCGTGCGGCATCCGGGACGCCGGGGTCTCCTCGCTCTCCGCGGAGCTGGGGCGCCGGGTGACGGTCCAGGAGGTCGTCCCCGTGGTGGAGAAACACCTGCGGGCGGTTCTGGGGGCCGCCGTCCCGGAGCCCCGCCCAGTCTGAGATCTTGCAACCACAGGCGTACGCTGGTGTTCGCCGATGAATCGAAAGTGTAGGGAGCCGGACGTGTCCGCTGTCGCACCCGACGGTCGCAAGATGCTGCGACTCGAGGTCCGGAACAGTCAGACCCCGATCGAGCGCAAGCCCCCGTGGATCAAGACCCGGGCGACGATGGGGCCGGAGTACAACGCGCTGCAGTCCCTGGTGAAGCGCGAGGGCCTGCACACGGTGTGCCAGGAGGCCGGCTGCCCGAACATCTTCGAGTGCTGGGAGGACCGCGAGGCGACCTTCCTCATCGGCGGCGAGCAGTGCACCCGCCGGTGCGACTTCTGCCAGATCGACACCGGCAGGCCCGCCGAGCTCGACCGGGACGAACCGCGCCGGGTGGCGGAGTCGGTGCGGCAGATGGAGCTGAAGTACGCCACCATCACCGGCGTCGCACGCGACGACCTGGAGGACGGCGGCGCCTGGCTGTACGCCGAGACGGTGCGCCGGATCCACGGGCTGATGCCGGACACCGGTGTGGAACTGCTCATCCCGGACTTCAACGCGGTGCCCGAGCAGCTGGCCGAGGTCTTCTCCTCGCGCCCGGAGGTCCTGGCGCACAACGTCGAGACGGTACCGCGGATCTTCAAGCGGATCCGGCCGGCCTTCCGCTACGAGCGTTCGCTGCGGGTGCTGACCGAGGCCCGCGAGGACGGACTGGTGACCAAGTCCAACCTGATCCTGGGGCTGGGCGAGACGCGGGAGGAAGTCAGCCAGGCTCTGCGTGATCTGCACGACGCCGGCTGCGAGCTGATCACCATCACGCAGTACCTGCGGCCGACCCCCCGGCACCACCCGGTGGAGCGCTGGGTCAAGCCCGAGGAGTTCACCGAGCTTCAGCAGGAGGCCGAGGAGATCGGCTACGCGGGCGTGATGTCCGGGCCGCTGGTGCGCTCCTCCTACCGTGCGGGGCGCCTGTACCGGCAGGCGCTGGAGCGCCGCGAGGCGGACCGGGCGGCCTGACCGGCCGCCCGGCCTGGACATGCGCACGGTTTTGACCCGTCGGTCACCACCTGGTAACACCATGGTGCGACGATCGGGACATACCATGTTCCGCCGGGAGAAGAGGGACTGTCATGCACTTCGCGGCACCCGTGGGGCCGGTCCTGTCCGGCACCCTGCGCGCGCTGGACCGGGCGCTGCTGGCCGGCGGCCGGCGCAACGCCTGGGCGGGGGTCCTGGAGGACCGCCGCCGGGCCTTCGACCGCAGCGAGGCGGAACGGGCGCTCAGGGCTGTTGCCGACGGCGCCGCCGCGCCCCGTGAGCTGCCGGGGGCCTGAGTCCGACCCGTGGGCGCGTGGCCTCCGGGGGGACCGTAAACTTGCCGCATGGCGAGGAAGGAAAAGGACTCCGAGAATCCGGGGCGGCTCAAGCAGATCGCTCTGACCTACAAGATGACCAAGCGGGTCGACCGTTGGATCGGCTTGGTCCTCTCAGCTGTGGGCCTGGGCACCTTCGGTGCTGTCCTCGCCATCGGCTTCCTGCTGGGCCACCCGGTCTACCTGGGCATCCTGGGCTTCCTGGTGGCCCTGCTGACCATGGCGATCGTGTTCGGACGGCGGGCCGAGCGAGCGGCTTTCGCACAGATGGAGGGCCAGCCGGGGGCTGCCGCGGCCGTGCTGGAGAACATCAAGCGCGGCTTCGTGTTCACCCCTGCGGTGGCGATGAACCGCAATCAGGACGTGGTGCACCGGGCCGTGGGCAAGTGCGGCATCGTGCTGGTCGCCGAGGGCAACCCGAACCGGGTGAAGGGCCTGCTGGCGGCCGAGAAGCGGCGGATGGCCCGGGTGGTCTCCGACGTCCCGGTGCACGTTCTGGTGGTCGGCAAGGGCGAGGACCAGGTGGAGCTGCGGAAGCTGCGCTCGAAGGTCATGAAGCTGCCGCGGGTGCTGCCCGGTACCCGGGTCACCGAGGTCAACGACCGGCTGCGGGCGATGGGCGACCTGATGAGCAACATGCCGCTCCCGAAGGGGCCCATGCCCAAGGGCATGAAGCTCCCCAAGGGACCCGGCGGCGGCACCCCCCGCGGGCGCGGCCGCTGAACCGCACCCCCGGAGAACCGACGAGCAACAGCGATACGAACAGCGGCAGGGCCCGGTACCGTGAGGACGGTACCGGGCCCCTCGCGTGTCTCCCTGCTCACAAGCGCCCTCGGGCTCGGACACGGGGACGCGGACGGACGGCCTGATGAGCTGCATGCCGCTTCCGAAGGGGGCCCATGCCCAAGGGTATGAAGCTCACCGAGGAACCCGCGGGGACGGACCGAACGCCTCGCAAGCCCTCCGCGCCCGGATGCGGGAACACGCTCAGACGCGGATCTGCACCGCCCCGGAGAACCGGTCGTGCAGTCCCCGGGTGTCGCGGTCCCAGATCAGCGCCGGGATCGCCAGTCCCAGCAGGACGGTGCGCAAGGCCGCGCGCGGCAGGCTCAGCCGCTGCCCGGACAGGGCGACCACCCGCAGCCCCATCAGGCGCTTGCCCGGGGTGAGACCGAGGGTGCCGACGGTGAGCACGGCCATGGCCAGAAAGACGATCAGCGTCCAGTTGCTCGTCGACGCCGCCCGGCCGTCGGAGAGCAGACCGTATGCGATCAGGGAGGAGAGGCCCCAGTCGATGAAGAGGGCCCCGAAGCGCCGCCCCAGCGGGGCGATCGAGCCCGGCCCGCTCTCCGGGAGACCCAGCCGCTGCCCGCGGTGGCCGAAGTCGACGCCCATCTGCTCGGCCGCGGCGCGCGGGCCGGAGAGCCACGATCCGATTGCCTGCCTGTTGTCCACCCGTCCACCGTAGCGCGGTGCCCGCCGGCTCCCGGCAGCGGGACGGCGGCCCGGGCACACGGGCCCGCCCGGGCGGGTAGGTACGAACTGTCCGGTTAACATCAGTGAAACAACCGGGTCATGCCCGAGTAATCGCCCGTCCTTAGGGTCGGCCCCGGCAGGACGTTGCACCGGACTGCTACCCGAGCTGCGCATCCCCGTCCCTGTGGCGGGCCGAGGAGGACATCGGATGTTCCAGAACGCCGACGAGATCAACAAGTACATCGCGGACAACGACGTCAAATTCATCGACGTTCGCTTCTGTGACCTGCCGGGCATCATGCAGCACGTCACCATTCCGGCCGGCGCTTTCGACCCGGCCGAGCCGCTGATGTTCGACGGGTCGTCGATCCGCGGCTTCCAGGCGATCCACGAGTCCGACATGGCCCTGATCCCCGACCTGTCCACCGCGCGGGTCGACCCGTTCCGCCGGGACAGGACGATCAACATCAACTTCTTCATCCACGACCCCATCACGGGCGAGCAGTACAGCCGTGACCCGCGGAACGTGGCGAAGAAGGCCGAGGCGTACCTGGCCTCCTCCGGCATCGCCGACACCGCGTTCTTCGGCCCCGAGGCGGAGTTCTACGTCTTCGACGACGTGCGCTTCGAGACCAAGTCGAACGCCGGCTACTACTACATCGACTCCGTCGCCGGAGCCTGGAACACCGGCGCCATCGAGGACGGCGGCAACCGCGGCTACAAGGTCCGCTACAAGGGCGGGTACTTCCCGGCCCCGCCGGTGGACCACTTCGCCGACCTGCGCGCCGAGATCAGCCTGGAGCTGATGAAGGCAGGCCTGGAGGTCGAGCGCCAGCACCACGAGGTGGGCACCGCCGGGCAGGCCGAGATCAACTACAAGTACAACACCCTGCTGGCCGCCGCCGACGACCTGATGCTCTTCAAGTACATCGTGAAGAACGTTGCCTGGCGCAACAACAAGACCGCGACCTTCATGCCCAAGCCGATCTTCGGCGACAACGGTTCGGGCATGCACGTCCACCAGTCCCTGTGGCAGGGCGGAACCCCCCTCTTCTACGACGAGCAGGGCTACGCGGGGCTGTCGGACACCGCCCGCTACTACATCGGCGGCATCCTCAAGCACGCCCCCTCGCTGCTGGCGTTCACCAACCCGACGGTGAACTCCTACCACCGCCTGGTGCCGGGCTTCGAGGCGCCGGTGAACCTGGTGTACTCCCAGCGCAACCGCTCCGCGGCGATGCGCATCCCGATCACCGGGGCCAACCCGAAGGCCAAGCGCGTGGAGTTCCGCGCGCCGGACCCGTCCTCCAACCCGTACCTGGCGTTCTCGGCGCTGCTCATGGCCGGCCTGGACGGCGTGAAGAACAAGATCGAGCCGCCCGAGCCGATCGACAAGGACCTCTACGAGCTGGCTCCCGAGGAGCACGCCGGCGTCGAGCAGGTCCCGACCTCGCTGCCCGCGGTGCTGGAGGCCCTGGAGGCGGACAACGAGTACCTGCAGGCCGGCGGCGTCTTCACCGCCGACCTGATCGAAACCTGGGTGGAGTACAAGCGGGAGAAGGAGATCGCCCCGATGCAGCTGCGCCCGCACCCGCACGAGTTCGAGCTCTATTTCGACATCTGAGGTTCCCCCGAACGGATCCGGCCGGAGGCACGGCTCGAGTGGCTGCCGCCCGCGATGCGGGCGGCAGCCACTCGTGTCCTGGCCCCGGCACCGACGCCGGGCCGGGCCGAGGGAAGGTTCCGGGCGCCGTCAGCGGAGCTTGCCGGCCCCGGCGTTCCGGGGGACGTTCCTCACCACGGATCCGACCGGGTCGGCCTTCTCGTACAGCCAGGGCTCCCAGCCGACGTCCCTGCCGATCTCCTGGCCGGGACGGGCCGCGTTGTGCTCGGCCACCACGTCCACCAGATGACGGCGTGATGTGCCGTTCAGATACGTGCCGCGCTCGTACAGGTCGGTGCCGTTCCAGCGGTGGGCGATCCGGCCGGGGTCGACCGGGCCCTCGAAGTAGTTGTTCTCGGCGTAGATCCCCGACTCCAGCCCCACGCCCCACGCGTAGTCGAAGATCCCTCCCTTGTCCACCTTGTAGTAGTTGTTGTACAGGTGCACCTGGCCGCGCCGCACCCGGGGCGAGCGCTGCATGACGTTCTCGAAGAGATTGTGGTGGTAGGTCACACGCAGCCGGCCGATGTCCTCCGAGTGACCGTCACCGCCGCCCACCAGCATGCCCTTGTCGTAGTTGTCGTAGTGGTTCCAGGAGACGGTGACCAGGTCCGAACCGCGGGTGATGTCCACCGAGCCGTCGTAGACCATGTACGTGCGGCCGAAGTACTCCTGCTCGGGCCGGCCGCCGCCGTCGAAGGTGTTGTGGTCCAGCCACACGTTGGTGGAGCTGTGCACCCAGATGGCGTCGAACTCGGAGTTCCAGTTCCCCGCGGAGCCGTCCAGTGGATCCCAGGCCGGGAAGCAGTCGGCGTTGTCGGCGAAGGTGATGTTGCGGACGATGACGTTCCGCGCGCCGCGGACGTACATCGCGCCCCCGGTGATGCGGGCGTCCTCGCCGAGGCCGATGAGCGAGGTGTTGGACGGAATCCGGTAGACGCCGTGCTCGGCCTGGTTCCGGTGGGAACGGGCCCGGGCCTCCTCCAGAGGTCCGTGGGGACGCTCGGACATTCCCCATGTACCGGGGTCGTAGGCCGCCAGATAGGACTCCAGGGTGTACTCGGGATCGGCGAAGTGGGTGCAGTCCACCGGCTGGTTCCGGTCGTCGACGTTGATGTCGACGGTGCCCTCGACGTAGATGATCCTGGGGGTGTCGTCGCCGGGCTCGCCGAGCGCCTCCAGCAGTTCGGAGCGGTTCGACACGGTGTACACGTGCTCGGGCGCGGCCGAGGCACCTCCGGTGGTGCCGGCGCCGTAGGCGGCCCAGCCGTCACGCGGGCCCAGCACCTCGTGCCCCAGCCCGGCCCCGGGGTCCCCGGGCGGTCCGGCCGGGGGCCGGGCCGAGGACGCGGCCGGTACGGCGCCCGCCAGAAGCGCGGCCGCGCACGCTGCGGTGATCACCTTGGTCAAGGGTCTCATCGGTGTCTCTCCTTCTCCTCTCGGACGGGTCCGTGCGGGGAAACCGGCACAGCGAGCAGCCGGAGAACACCGCGATCACTGCAAAGGCTTGTATCGCCCCTCGCAGCTCTGGACACGACGGTGTGCTACATGGTCCTTCCATTACCCCTGTGAAACAAGGGATCGGACGAGAGCGGGGAGAACACCCACGCAACGCGAGGCGGGCCGGAGACCTCTTGAACAGCACGAAGTTGCAAGCGGTTGCATCGCGCCGCTCACCCGTCCGCTCCGACGGCCGGGCAGAGCCGAGGGCCGCGACCGCGGACAGAAGAAGGTGCCCGCCCGGAGCGAGGCTCCNTGGGCCCGTCTCCGCGGGCCGCGCCGGGTCACCTGGTGCCCCTCCTGCCCTGCAGGAGCAGAGCGGCCCCCACGATGCCGAGCAGGAAGATGACACCGCCGGTCACGACCTGGTTCCAGATCACCCCGGCGTCCGGGCTGCTGCCCACCACCCACGGGGAGACGACCAGCCATGCACCGATGGCGCACAGCCCCCAGCCGAGCCCGTACATGCGCTCCGGCGCCACGGCGAAGCCCAGGGCCAGCAGGCCGACAGCCACACCCACGATGAGGTTGTGGATCACCAGGGTGGGCTGTGACGCCGTGAAGTTGACCACCCACGGCGAGATCGCCAGGTACAGCCCCGCCAGGAACACGGGAGCGTCCACCAGGGTCACGTCCTGGCCGCCCATCACACGGGAGTAGCGCGCCCGCATCTCCATGGTGTCGGGGTGTCCGGCCAGATCAGTGCCGCGGTGCGAGACGTCAGCCATCGCAAGCCACCTCCTTCGGACCCGTGCGAGTGCGGGGTGCACCGAGAGGTACACGGGCCACACACCCCCATTATGCCTTTTGTCCAACTATGCCCAAATCCTTGGAGGTCACAGTCCGGTGAGATTTCCGGGAGGGTGTGCGGCGGGCCCGGCCCGCCGGGCGCCGGACGCGGGGCGGCCCCGGGCGGGAGCCCTGATCTCCCATTGCCCGGGGCCTTGTCCCCTACGGAGGCCACTCGCGTCGGCCAGGGGATCGGGTGCCCCGGCCCGGCGGACGCAAACCATGCCCTCTCACCCCTCTCACATTCCGCGTTCCCTGGCCCCCTCCCGGGTGCGGCCGGCGGAGACGGGGCGGTGCGGGTGGCGCCGCAGGTACTCCCCCTCCAGCTGCGCCATGCGGACGTTGTGATTGGCCAGCGCGTCGGCCGATCCGTGCAGCAGGGTGTCGTGCCTGGTCCGGTGGATGACCTCGAGTTCCCGCAGCAGCTGCGCCTCGTCCAGCGCGGCCGGATCGATGCCGGAACCCCTCTCACGTGCGGTGCTGTCGCGTGCGATGCCCATCAGGCGGACTCCTTCCGTGTCAATGGCCACCGGCCGGGTACCCGGTTCGGCCACCCGCTCCCACCCGAGGAGGAGCCCATGGAACTCGGATTCCTCAGTCCGCTGTACGAACGCCCCGGCCCCTGGGCGTCGGTCTGCTTCGGCACCTCGTTCACCACCGAGGACGCCGCCGCACGGCACGAGCTGAGCGCCCGCGCCGCCGGCGAACAACTGGCTGAGCAGGGCGCGGACAGCAAGACCTGCCGGGCGGTGTACGAGGCGCTGGCCGCACTCCCGCGCACCGACGCACCCGCGGGCCGGGCGGTGTTCGCCGCCGACGGCGAGGTCGTCCTGGACCCCGCGCTGGCCGAGGAGCCTCCGGGCGGTCTGCAGACCTGGTGGGCACCGCTGCCCCATACCGCTCCGCTGCTGGAGCTGGCCGACGGTCACCCGTCCTGCCTGGTCGCCTACATCGACCGGACCGGCGCCGACTTCGAGTTGCGCGGCCCGCTGGGCGCCGCTTCCGCCGGCACCGTCACCGGTGAGGAATGGCCCCTGAACCGCACCGCCTCCAAGGACTGGTCGGAGCGCCGGTTCCAGCAGGGCGTCGAGGACACCTGGGAGCGCAACGCCGCCGTGGTGGCGGAGAACCTGGCCGCCTGCCGCACCGAGACCGGCGCCGAGCTCATCGTGCTGGCCGGGGACCCCCGCCAGCGGCGCGCGGTCAGGGACCGGCTCCCCGAGAGCGACCGGGCGGTGGCGGCGGAGACCGAGTTCGGCGGGCGTGCCGAGGGGTCCTCCTCCCCGCAACTGGAGGCCGAGATCGAGGAACTGCGCGCCGCGCACGCGCGCCGGCGGGTGGAGGCCACGGTGGACCGTTTCCTGGCTGCCCGGGCACCGGACACCGAGGGGCGGCTGGATGCCGTGGAGGGCACGCCGGCGCTGGTGGACGCGGCCAGGGAGCACCGGATCGCCACGCTGCTGGTCCGGCCGGACGCGCCGGAGACGCACCGCGAGGTCTGGGTGGGCCGCGAGCCGGATCAGGTGGCGGTGCGCCGCACCGAGGTCCAGTACCTGGGCGACACCGATCCGGAACCGGCACGGGCGGACGACGCGCTGCTGCGGTCCGCGGCTGTCACCGGCGCCGAGGTCCTGTCGGTGGGCGCGGTGGCGAAGGCCGACGGCGACCTGCCGGCCGGCGGGCTCGGCGCGCTGCTGCGCTGGCCCGTCGAGTCCGAGGGCCGCGCGGAGAACCGCACACCGGAAAGCTGAAGGAGGCCATCATGGAGGACCGGGGCAACAGCCGGCTGAACGCGCGGCGGGACGATGAGATGAAGCAGGAACTGCAGGGACAGCTGCGCGGCGGAGGCACGACGCACGCCGAGGAGTGGCGGGAGCCGGAGCCGTCGGCGGAGGACGACCCGGACGTGGGGGCCGGGCCGGTGCCGCCGGACGCCTCCGCCCGGCGGGAGGCCGCCGACGAGGAGTTCCGTTCCGATCTGGCCCGGCATCTGCGCCGGACTGCCTTCCCTGGCCACCGGGACGACCTCGTGAACGTCCTTCGGGAGGAGAACGCCCCCGACGGTCTCCTGGAGGCCGTGCGGCGGCTCCCCGGTGAGGAGACGTTCGGCAACGTGCAGGAGGTTGTCACCGCGCTGGGCCGCCGGCCCGAGTCCTGACCCGCCGCCCCTCAGGTCCGCCCGGCCTCAGGCCCGGGCGACCAGCGCGAAGCCCCGGTCCCTGAGTCTGGGCAGGTAATGGCGCAGTGCCTGGACGGTCTGCCCACGGTCGCCGCCGCCGTCGTGAGCCAGCACGATCCCGCCGGAGTGTGCGCCCTCCAGCACCGCGGAGGAGATGGCCCCGGAGCCGGGCCGGGTCCAGTCGTTGGTGTCGATGGACCAGCCCAGCGGCTCCATGGCCAGTTCTGCGCAGATGGTCAGTGAGGCCCGGTCCCAGACGCCGTAGGGTGCGCGGGCCCAGCGGGGCGGCTCCCCGAGCACCTTCTCGATCACCTCGCTGGTGCGGCCGAGTTCCTCGCGCACCCGGGCCCGGGAGATCAGATTCAGCTGCGGATGGCTCCAGGAGTGGTTGGCGACCACGTGACCGTCGTCGGCGATGGCCCGCAGCAGGTCCGGGTTCCAGGCGGCGTTCTCCCCGATGACGAAGAAGGTGGCCGGGGCGTTGTACCGGCGCAGAATCTCCAGCACCTCGGGGGTGTGGCGGGGGTGCGGGCCGTCGTCGAAGGTCAGGGCGATCCGCCGGCCGGGCCCCGGCAAGGTTTTCGCCGCTGCCCGGCGGACCGCGGTGGGCGGCCGTCCGGGTGCCGAGGGGACGGAGCCGGTTCCGGCGAAGGGGCGCAGCCGGTAGGCCGCGGTGTCGGCGGGTGACGCCTGTCCCGGAGCGCCGGCCGGCGGAACCGGGTCCGGGCCCTCCGGCCCGTCGCCCGGCCCGAGCAGTGCGCGGTTCACCGCGACCAGCCCGAGGCATCCGGCCGCTCCGAGAAGCACCCTCCGCGAGATTCGCATTTTATCGTATGAATCATATGACATGACTCACTGTTCTCACGAAACCCACCGGAAGCGACGAAACGACACCACGCCCGCTGCACACCGCACCCGAACGGACCTCCGGTCGCCCGCCCCGCCGTCACTCCGCCTCCGTGGGCCCGGCCACCGCCTCGACGGCGGCCAGGATCTCGGTCACCCGGGCCCCGAAGCGCACGTCGCAGGCGTCGGGTTCGCCGGTTTCCACCGCCGCCCGCAGGGCGTCCACCGCACGCAGGAACGGGCGCACCGGTCCTCCGTCGGACCAGTTCGGAAGGGTCGCCACCCCGGAGCTGCCGCGCAGCACCGCGGTCACCTCGGCGGCGGCGGGCGGAACGGTGTGACTGACCGTGACCGTGCTGGAGGCGCCGGACTCGTGCCGCAGCACGAAATGCACCATGTCCCCCGGCCCCCGGGCCGCCCGGATCGTATCCAGATCCACGACATCACCCAGCGGGGGCATCAGCACCGACAGCGCGTGCGGGCCCACGTCCCAGAGGGCACCGCGCTCCCGCCGCCAGGGCGAGGCGGCGAACGGGCTGTCGGCACCGCCGAAGATGGGGGAGAGCCAGTCCGCGCGGCCGGTCACCCAGCCGCCCTCCGCGGCCCGCTCGGTGACCCAGTCCCCGGTCAGCGAGGCGAACCGCAGGGTGAAGAACACCACCGACGCCACGCCCGCCCGCTCGGCGGCCTCGGCCACCGCCCGCGCTCCCTCGGGCGTGGAGGCGACGGGCTTGTCCAGCAGCAGGTGACAGCCCGCCTCGGCGGCCCGCACCGCCAGCGGCGCCTGGACGTCCGGCGGCAGCGCGACGGCCACCGCGTCGCAGTCGGCCAGCAGCGCGCCCACGTCATCGTAGGCGCGGGTGCCCAGCTCCCGCGCCAGCTCTCCGGCAGCCTCCGGGCGGCGCCCCCACACCCCGGCGAGTTCCGCGCCGGGGTGCTCCGCCAGCGCGGGGCCGTGTGTCATCCGGGCCCAGGGACCGGTGCCGAGCAGGCCGAATCTCATGCGGATGCCTCTTTCCCTCGCCTCGGGTGGTAGCGCTCCCACCCTACGGCGGGCACCTCTCCGCCGGACACCGGGCGAACGCGCGCGGCAGTTCACCGCGCCTTAACAGCCGGGCAATTGCCGGGAAACGGCGGCTGGCGACAGTGACGGCAGTGCACGCCGCACCCGCGATGACCCCGGAGGAGCACGACCGTGAGCTACAAGGCCGAGTACATCTGGATCGACGGCACCGCGCCGACCGCCAAGCTGCGCTCCAAGACCAAGATCCTCGCGGACGGCGCCGAACCCGGGGTCTGGGGCTTCGACGGCTCCAGCACCAACCAGGCGGCCGGCCACGCCTCCGACTGCGTGCTGAAGCCCGTCGCCTCCTACCCGGACCCGATCCGCGGCGGCGACAACATCCTGGTCCTGTGCGAGGTGTTCAACACCGACGGCACCCCGCACCCCTCCAACAGCCGCGCCGAACTGCGCCCGGTCGCCGAGCGGTTCGCCGCTCAGGAACCGCTGTTCGGCATCGAGCAGGAGTACACCTTCTTCGAGGGCACCCGCCCGCTCGGCTTCCCGGTGGGCGGCTTCCCCGCGCCGCAGGGCGGCTACTACTGCGGCGTCGGCTTCGACGAGATCCACGGCCGCGACATCGTGGAGAAGCACCTCGACCACTGCCTCGCCGCGGGCCTGGGCATCTCCGGCATCAACGCCGAGGTCATGCCGGGCCAGTGGGAGTTCCAGGTCGGCCCGCTCTCCCCGCTGGAGGTCGCCGACCAGATGTGGGTGGCGCGCTGGCTGCTCTACCGCACGGCGGAGGACTTCGGCGTCTCCGCCACCCTCGACCCCAAGCCGGCCAAGGGTGACTGGAACGGCGCCGGAGCGCACACCAACTTCTCCACCAGGGCCATGCGCGAGAACTATGACGCGATCATCACGGCCTGCGAGGCGCTGGGCAAGGACGGCAAGCCGCTGGAGCACGTGAAGAACTACGGCGTCGGCGTCGAGGACCGTCTCACCGGTGCCCACGAGACGGCCCCCTGGGACCGCTACAGCTACGGCGTCTCCGACCGCGGTGCCTCGGTCCGTATCCCCTGGCAGGTCGAGCAGGACAAGAAGGGCTACATCGAGGACCGCAGGCCCAACGCCAACGTGGACCCCTACGTGGTCACCCGTCTGATGGTCGACACCTGCTGCACCGAACTGGAGTCGGCCGGGCTGGTCTGACCTCCCCGCGGCCCGGCCCGCACCCGTCCCCCCGGCAGCCCCGCAGCTCGGCACCGCCGGGGGGACACCGAAGGCGCCCGCCACCGGCGGGCGCCTTCGGTGCGCCGCGCCACGTGCCCCGCCGTCGCCAGGTGCACGCACCCGCCGGAGGTCCCGCACCGGGGAGCCGGGCGCACGGGCGCCCCGGCGTGAGTAACCCACGGCGGGCCGGCTCGTTCTGCCGGGTATGCCCGCACGCAACGCCCCCGCAGGCGACCACGTCCGCCCCGGTGCCCCCTTCGAAGAGACCGACGCGGCCGACCGGCCCGTCGGTCTCGAACAGGCCGAGGCCGCGCTCATCGAGCACTATCCCCGGCTGGTACGCCTGGGGCATCTCGTGCTGCCGCCGGCGCTGGGCCGTGAACGCCGGGTGCTGACCGCGCACTCCGTCGTGCAGGGCGCACTGCCCCGCGAGCGCCGGGTGGGTCCGCAGGCCGTGCCGCAGCACCTGCCCGACCAGCGCGACGGCCGGCGCGACGGCGGGGACGAGGCGGGCTACGCCTGTCTGCGGCTGCGCGTACTGCGCGCGGCGCTGGCCGCGGGACGTCCGCCGCGGATCGCCGGCCGGGAACTGCGCCGGCTCCCCCGGCCGCCCCGGCTGCTGCCGCGGGTGCTCGGACTCTCGCTGTTCCCCCGCTCCGGCGGCGCCGAGGAACTGGCCCTGGAGCAGGCCCTGTCGAAGGTCTCCGCACCGGCCCGCGCGGCGTTCGCGCTGCGTCGCCTGGAGGGCCTGCCGGCCTCGGCGGCCACGGCCCTGCTGCAGGCCTCCGGGGTCCGGGAGGAACAGGCCCGCCAGGCCGTGCGGACCGCCGACACGGTCGCCCGGGACACCGGCTGCGAGTCCGGTCCGGTCCCGGTGCCGGACCCCTGCTCGCTGCAGGCCCGCCCCACCGACCTGCTGCGCAGACGCCAGCACACGCGCGCCGCCACGGCGGCCGGGTCGGCGCTGGCGCTGGTCGCCGCGCTGCTGCTGACGCTGCCCGGCTGGGAGCGGGCGGACGGGAGCGGCCCGGCGGCCGGGGCCGCCGCGCGGGCGGCACTGGACCCGCAGGAGCTGCACCGGGCGGATCCGCGGGCCTGGCGGAAGGCCGCCCGGCTGGACTTCTCCGTCTGGCCGGCCCGCGGGACGGCGGCCGGCGACGAGTCGCTGCTGCGGCGCGCGCTGGCCGTGTGGGCGGAGCCCGGGCAGGATGTCGCGGTCTCGGCCACACCGGGCACCGCGACCGGCCCGCCGCCCGGGCCGCCGCACCTGCTCTACGCGGGCGAGAGCGACGGCACCACGGTGGTGATCTGGCACGACGGACTGCGTCTCGTGCGCTACGCCGAGCCGGCCGGGGGTCCGGGCCCGGCCGCTTTGGACTTCGCCCGCACCGACGGCGCCGACGCGGCGGGCTCCGCCGCCGTCGTGCTCAGCCGCACCGACGGGAACGTCCGCTATCTGACAGCTCCTTGGGTGACCGAGGCCGCCGTCACCGATCTGCGGGACCCGGCGGGCACCTCCACCGGTCTGGCAGTCGCCGAGGACGGGGTGACCGCGCCGTACGGCAGCCCGGCCGGGCAGGAGGGCTGCGAGCGCTACCCAGTGCTCGAGCTGTCCGGCACCGGGGACCCCGGCACGGCGGCTGCCTCCCCGCTCCTGGCCGATCTGGGCGAACTCCTGCCGGCCCGGCTGACATACGGCCCTCCGGACACCGGCACCCAGGACGTGCCGCCCGGGGAGGCCCGCCGGCAGTGGGCGCGCACCGCCTGCCACCTGCCCTCGCTCACCGGCGGCGGGGTGCGGGCGGTCAACGTCTGGGCGTTCGCCGAACAGGTGCTGCCCGAGGAACAGGGTGTGGCGCACTGGGTGTGTGCCAGGGCGGAGACCTGGAGGGGAGGCGGCGGCCGCGCCACGGCGCAGATCCAGGTGCCCGGCCAGGAACCCGGCGCGCCCGGCGCGGTGGCGGCCGGGTCGCAGGACGGCCCGCAGTGCGGCCCGCGCGATCCGCGGGTGCTGGCCGGGGTGCTGTGGAAGGCCCCCTCGGACACCTGGTACCTGCTGGCGGCCGGCAGCGAGCAGGTCACCGCCATCACCTCCGCCGGCGGGGCCGAGGGGCGGGCCGAGGGCCGCACGCTGGCGCTCCCGGCCGAGGAGAACGCGGAGGTGGAGCTGACGGCGCACCTCGCGGACGGCGGGGAGCTGGGTGTGCTGCGCTGAGCCCGCCCGTCGCGGTGTCCCCTCCCGTCATGTGCCGGTCGCCCGCTGTTGGCCCATGCGGTCTTCCGCGGGACGGGTGTGCTGAGGCACGGTAGCCAGCGCTCCGTGATTCCACCTCCTCGTCCGACCCCAGGAGATGACATGCAGCGCCGTACCTTCCTCCGTGCCACCACCACCGGCGCGGGTGCCCTCGCCTTCTCCGGCGCCCTGTGGCAGGGCGCCGCCGTGCCCGTCGCCCACGCCGCCCCCGATCCCGGCCCCTACGGGCCGCTGCTCCCGCCCAACGAGCTGGGTGTGGCACTTCCGGCCGGTTTCTCCGTCCGGATGGTCGCCCGGTCCTCCCGGCTGGTGCGCGGCTATGTGTGGCATCCGGCTCCGGACGGCGGGGCATGCTTCCCCGACGGCGACGGCTGGATCTACGTCTCGAACTCCGAGGTGCCGCTGGTCGGCGGGGCCTCCGCGCTGCGGTTCCGGCCCGACGGGCTGGTGGACCGCGCCTACCGCATCCTGGGCGGCACCACGCTCAACTGCGCCGGGGGCGCCACGCCGTGGCACACCTGGCTGTCGTGCGAGGAGACCTTCCGCGGGAAGGTCTTCGAGACCGACCCGTACGGGCAGCGGGCAGCGGTGGCGCACCCGGCGATGGGCCGCTTCAAGCACGAGGCGGCGGCCTGCGACCCGGACCGGGAGGTCGTCTACCTGACCGAGGACGAGTCGGACGGCTGCTTCTACCGCTACCGCCCCGACAGCTGGGGGGATCTGTCCCGCGGCCGGCTGGAGGTGCTGTGCGAGACAGCGGGCGGCGGGGTGGGCTGGCAGCCGGTGCCCGACCCGTCGGGTCCGCTGCTGGGCCGTCAGACCCGCCATCAGGTGCCGGACGCCCTGCACTTCAGGGGCGGCGAGGGCTGCCACTACAACGCCGGGGTGTGCTTCTTCACCACCAAGGGCGACGACCGGGTGTGGGCCTACGACGCGGAAGCCGGTGAGCTGAGCGTGGTCTACGACGCCGACGGCTCGCTGGACGGCGTGGACAACGTCACCGGGGTGGCCGGCGGCGACCTCTACGTGGCGGAGGACGGCGGCAACATGGAGATCAACATCATCACCCCGGAGGGCGTGGTCGCGCCGGTGCTGCGGATCGACGGCCAGCGGGATTCGGAGATCACCGGCCCGGCCTTCTCCCCGGACGGCTCACGGCTGTACTTCTCCTCGCAGCGAGGGACGGCCGGGGACCCGGCCGGGCTCGGCGGCATCACCTACGAGATGTCCGGCCCCTTCCGTCGCTGAGTCTCCTTCCCGGTCCGGGCCGCCCCGCGCCGCCGGTGCGCGGCGACCCGGACCCGGGAGGCACAGCGGGCGGAGCAGTACCGTCGGGGGAGCCGCAGCCGTCGTCTGGGCGCGCTGGCCGGGGCCCTGACCGTCACCCGGCTCCGCCCGGCCCTGGAGGCCGGACCGCTGGCTCTGGCCTGCCTGCTGGGCACGGGGGCCGTGCTGTTCGCGGTGGCGGGATGCTGCGAAGGGCCGCTGCTGGGCGCGACGCTGCGTATCAGGGCCGCGCACGCGCCGCCCGGTGTCCGCACGCAGGTGTTCACCACGGCGGCCGGGCTCAAGATCTCGGCCGGGGCGGCGGGTGCGGCTCTCGCCGGACTGCTGTCGCAGCTTCCCGGCGCGGTTCTCCTGCTGGGGGTAGCGGCCGTGCACCTGCTCTCCGGCGGGTTGCTGCGCCTTCTCGGGCAGTCCTCCGACCGACAAGATTCTCATGTTCATGCCAATAGGCAAACCCCTTGACAGGCAAGGAAGTTGTGAGAATCCATTCGCATCTTCGACCTGGTGTTCGACACGTTGTTCGTGCAGGATGAACGCGATTCCCGGACCGTGTGAGGCGAGCCCCCACCTCCTTGCATACACAGGGCCGAGGCTCCGCCGACGGGGCCTCTCGGGGGAGGTGCGTGCTCACCTCTGCGGCACAACGCCAGGAGGAGAGTTGACCCACAAGACTTCCAGACGCGGCTTCCTGACAGCCGCGGCAGCCGTGGGGGGCGCGGCTGTCACCGTCATCTGTTCCGGTTCCACGTTCGCGGCAGGCTCCGAACTGCCGGTCGTCACCTACCCCGAGCACCCGGGGGCGATCTACCCGAAGGGCGCTTCCGCCCGCACCCTCACGGCCGGTGCGGCCACCGAACCGCTGAACGCCACCGTCGACTGCGGGCTGGGCAAGGGAGGCGGCGCCTGATGGCCACGATGGTCTCCCGCTCCGCGTGGGGCGCCCGCGCCCCGCTGAGCCGCAACAGCAACATCACCCCGCAGTACGGCGGGGTGACCGTCCATCACGTGGACGCCGTGCGGGTCGCCCGCAGCAGCCACAGCAACTGCGCAGCCCAGGTCCGTGGCATCCAGAATTACCACATGGACACCAACGGCTGGCAGGACATCGCGTACTCCTACCTGACCTGCGTCCATGGATACGTGTTCGAGGGCCGGGGTCCCAACCAGCGGACCGCCGCCAACGGCACCACCGAGGGCAACCAGAACTGGTACGCCGTGTGCGGACTGGTGGGAGGCACCTCCAGCAACTACGACACGATCACGGCCCAGCTGATCGACGCCTTCCACCTGGCGATCTCGACGCTGCGCAGCGCCGGCGGCGCGGCCAGTGCCATCAACCGGCACATGGACCACAAGGCCACGGCATGCCCGGGCAACCTGTCGTCCTATGTGCTGGACGGATCCCTGAACCCGGGCGGCGGCGGCGGAGCTCCGTCCTGGCCGGGGGTCTACTTCCGGCAGCCGCCCACCTTCCACCACTCGAGCGTGGGCACCTGGCAGTCCCGGATGAACAGCGCCCACGGCTTCAGCCTGGCCGTGGACTCGGCGTACGGCCCGGCGTCGGAGTCGGCGTGCCGGACCTTCCAGCAGCGCCGCGGCCTGGCCGTCGACGGCATCGTCGGTCCTGACACCTGGAACGCCACGTTCTCCTGACGGCCCGCCGTCACGCCCCCGGTCGCCGGCTCCCGCCGGCCACCGGGGGCGTCCGCCGCGGACCACACTCCGCTGTCCGTGCCCCGTGCCAGACTCCCCGCATGACCGACATCCCGGCGGAGAACTTTTCGCAGAAATGGGCCGACGACAGCAGACAGCCGCTCCCCCGCACCAGTGGCGAGCGCGAGACTCTCACCGCCCTCCTGGACTGGCATCGCGAGACCTTCGCCCTCAAGTGCGCCGGCGTGCCCGCCCGCCGGCTGTCGGAGAGGAGCGTCCCGCCCTCCGGCCTGAGCCTGCACGGCCTGGTGAGGCACCTGGCCGGCACCGAGCGGTGGTGGTTCCGCATGCAGTTCGCCGGCGAGGACCTGCCGCACCTCTACTACTCCGACGACAACCCGGACCAGGACTTCGAGGAGCTGGACGGCGATGTCACGGAGGCCTTCGCCGTGTGGCGTGCGGAGTGCGAGCGGGCCCGCGAGGTCGTCGCCGCCGCTCCGTCCCTGGACGCCACCGGCATCCAGCGCTCCACCGGCGAGCCGGTCTCGTTGCGCCGGATCCTGCTGCACATGCTCGCCGAGTACGCCCGGCACAACGGCCACGCCGATCTGCTCCGCGAACGCCTCGACGGCGCCACCGGCCACTAGCCGGACGGTAAACCGTTCGACACCCGGCTGCGCCGCGCGCAGAATCGGCGCATGACCTCACGGACCGATCTGCCGCAGACCTGGGACGAGCGCGCCTCCCTGACGACCCTTCTGGACTACACGCGGGCCACCGCCCGCGCCAAGTGCGAAGGTCTGTCGGAGGAGCACGCCCACAGGGCGCCCCTCACGACCTCGCCGCTGATGAGCCCGGCCGCGGTCATCAGCCACCTGCGGTGGGTGGAGTACTCCTGGTTCGAGGTGGTGTTCCTCGGCGAGGAGGACCGCGGCCCCTGGTCGGAGGAGGAGCCCGACGGTGAGATGACCGTGGCGGCCGGCGTTCCGCTGCCGGAACTGCTGGACCGGTACGAGGAGACCTCCGCCCGCTACCGGGAGCTGGTCGCCGCCCACGACCTGGAGGCCACCGCGAAGCGGCCGGTCCGCGACGGCCGGCACGTCACCCTGCGGTGGATCCTGCTGCACCTGATCGAGGAGACGGCCCGGCATAACGGGCATCTGGACATCCTGCGCGAAATGGCCGACGGCACCACCGGGGACTGACTGCGCGATGAACACCCTGCAGACCGTCCATGGCGTGCCCGTCCTGATGTGCGCCGCCGAAGGGGACCTCATCCGCGGCGAGCGCGACGCCCTGGATCTCATCGGCGACGCCGGCTACCAGGGGGCCCGGTGGGTCGTCGTCCCCGTCGAACGGTTCGGTGAGGGGTTCTTCCGGCTGCGCACCCGCGTCGCCGGCGACATCGTCCAGAAGTTCGCGAACTACCGCCTGGGACTGGTCGTCCTCGGGGACATCTCCGCGCGCACAGCGGCCAGCCCGGCTCTGCGGGACTTCGTCCGGGAGAGCAACCGAGGACACCGGACCTGGTTCCTCTCCCGCCCGGAGGAGCTCCACGAGCGGCTGAAGGGCTGAGCAGTCGCAGGGGGCGGGCGGGGGATGGGCACGCCCCCGGCGCCGGGAGGCGGGCGGGGGCGTGCCGGGGCAGTGCGGGCCGGGGAGGTGTCAGCTCCGGGTGAAGACCGCCACGGTGCGCGGCGGAACCTCGAAGGCTCCCCGGTCCTGATCCCAGGCGGACTCCTTGACGATCTCGTCCGAACCGTCCGCCTGGACCGGGTGCAGGACGTAGCCGGTGCCCGCGCCGGCGGGCAGCCGCTCGCTCTGCCGCTCCGGCGTGGCGTTGAGGACCACCAGCAGGTCGCCGGCCTCCATCACGATCACACCGGGCTTCTCCCCCTCGGTGCCGGACAGCGGGAAGGAGACCTGCTCCTGCACCTGGCCGGCCGTGGTGAGGGCGAAGGCGTCCTCCGTGGAGCGGATTGTCAGCAGGTCCCGGTAGGCGTCCGCGGTGCCGGTGATCTCCGTGCAGCCCACCGTCAGTGCCGGGTGGGTGAGCAGCGGCTTCGCGAACGGCCACTTGGGCTCGTTGTCCCAGGCCGGTGGCAGGCCGCGGCCGAACCCGTTGCCCGCCTCGCAGTCCCAGTTGATGGTGTTGAACCAGTCCCCCGAGTCGTAGGAGTTGCGGTCCAGGGACTTCGAGCGCAGCAGGTCGCTGCCGGCCTGCCCGAAGGCCGGCCCCTGGGAGAGCAGGGCGGTGGACATCGCGAGCACCTGCATCCGGGCTCGGTCGGCGGGCGAGGTGTCGTGCGGCAGCTTGAACGCCAGGGCGTCGAACAGCGCCTCGTTGTCGTGCTTGTCGACATAGGCCACGGCTTCGCCGGGGGCGTCGGCGTAGCCGGCCGGTGAGCCGTTGTAGTCGATCTCGGATCCCCTGACCCGGCGGCCGTCGGAAGCCGTGAACTCGTATCCGGCGAGGTTCCCGGTGAGCCCGACCTTGATGAGGTCCTGGTAGTTCATCAGCCGGGCCAGCTGCTGCTCCTCACTGCCGTTGGCCGGGGAGCCGTTGGGGTCGGTGTACAGGCCGGAGGCGAAGCCCTGGACGCCCGGGTCCTCGTCGAACGGGCCGCCGCCGCGGACGGCGTCGCGGGCGCGGTCGGAGAAGGTGCCGATGCCGGTGCCCGCCATGTTGGCCTGGGTGGCCTGGACGAAGCGGGCGTCGTCGGCGACCTCGCCGAAGTTCCATCCCTCCCCGTAGAGCAGGATGTTCTTCCCGTCCACGCCGTGCTCCCGAAGGGTCAGCGCGTCCAGCGCCTCCCGGATGTCCAGCATGTTCTGCTTGGGGTGGTGGCCCATCAGGTCGAAGCGGAAGCCGTCGACCTTGTACTGGCGTGCCCACAGCACCACGGAGTCCACCGCCAGCTTGCCCATCATGGCGTGTTCGGTGGCGGTGTTGGGGCAGCAGGTGGAGGTGGCGACGCTGCCGTCCTCCAGCAGCCGGTGGTAGTAGCCGGGCACCACCCGGTCCAGCACGGACTTCTCGTCCTGCCCGGTGGCGAAGGTGTGGTTGTAGACCACGTCCACCACCACGCGCAGGCCGGTGGCGTTGAGCCCCTGCACCATCAGCCGGTGCTCCAGGGTGCGCCGGGGGCCGTCCGGGTCGGTGGCGTAGGAGCCCTCGGGGACGTTGAAGTGGACCGGGTCGTAGCCCCAGTTGTAGGCGTCGTCGGCGCGCACCTCGGCGACGCACTCCTGCTGCCGTGGCGAGTCGGCCGGCAGCGCCGGCAGGTCGCAGTCGGGCTCGCGCCGGTCCTCCTCGCGCTCGGGGATGGAGCCGATGTCGTAGGTGGGCAGCAGGTGGGCGTGGGTGGTGCCCGCCTCGGCCAGCCGCCGCAGGTGCTGCATGCCGTCCGAGCCGTGCTCGGTGAAGGCCAGGTACTTCCCGGTGTTGCGGGCCGTCGGGTCGCCGACGGAGAAGTCCCGCACGTGCAGTTCCTGGATGGTGGCGTCGCTCAGGCCGGCCGGCTCGGGCTTGGTGAGCTGGTCCCAGCCGTCCGGGGTGAGGGCGGGGTCGTTCAGGTCGGTGATCAGGGAGTGGGTTCCGTCCGCGGTGAGCGCGGTGGAGTAGGGATCGGTGACCTTGTTGGTGACGATCTTCTGTGCCTCGGGGGCCCAGACGGTGACGTGGTAGCGGTAGGGCTTGCCGTACCAGTTCCGCTTGCCTTTCACGCTCCACACGCCGCTCGCGTCGTCGCGGGTCATGGCGACGGTCTCGCCGTCCAGCTCCAGGGCGACGTTCCGTGCGGTGGGGGCCCACAGGGACAGGGTGGGCACGCCATGGTGTCCCGTCTTCTTCCCCTTGCCCTTCTTCCCACCGTTGCCCTTGCCCGGCTTGTCGTACTTCGCTCCGGCGAAGACCGGGCCCAGTGCGGTGCCGGTGGCGGCTTCGGCATACAGGTCGTCCAGCACGCCGGGGATCTGCACCCCGGTGGCCAGGGTCAGGGCGCCGTTGGCGGCACGCTGGGTGGCGAGCAGCTGGCCGCGCAGTGCGTCCTCGATGCGGTCGGCGTCGCGCGGGTCGACGGCGAAGGCCCGCTGGTCCGCCAGGTGCGGGTAGGCCTTCTTCTGGTCGTCGGTGAGTCCGGTGTCGAGGAGACGGATCCAGTGGCCCTCGTCGGTCAGGGCGCCGTCCTCCACGGCGATCCCGCCGCGGGGGTGGTAGACCAGTTGCTGGCTGCCGCCCGGCGGGGTGGTGACGGGCCACACGACGGTGCCGGCGTCGATCCACTGGGCCCGCGCCTTGTGCGGGTCGAGCACGGCGGCGGTGCCCGATCCGGGGAGCAGGTAGGTGCTGTGGCCGGACAGCTGCCAGACCTCATGGCCGTGGGCGCGCAGGTCCAGTGACTGGTCGGCGGGCACGTCCTTCTCGTCGCCCTTGTGGATGATGTAGCTGAGCGAGGTGGCGCCCTCGGCCAGCGGCACTTCGAAGACGGCGCCGAAGCTGTCGGTGCCGGTGGGCATGAGAGGGCGGGACCAGTCGGTCTCCTGGGCCGCCCCGGTCCACACGTGCAGGCCCCAGCCGTCGTAGTCACCGTCGGGCCGGTGGTAGTGGAGGGTCGCGGTGGATTCGTCCTGCGGCGGGTAGACCCCCTCGGGTGCCTCCGTCAGTGCCTGCTCCCGGCCCTGTTCGACCCAGACCCGGCCGGTGGCGGACAGGTCGATGGTGCGGTCGGCGCCGACGTCCTTGTTGCCCTCGGAGTCCACGACGAGATAGCCGATCTCCGAGGCGCCGGGGGCCAGTCGCACCCAGGCGAAGGCGCCGTAGGCGTCGCGTCCGGCGAACGGCCTGCCGGCCGGCCACTCGAACTGCTCGTCCTCGTGGAGGTCGCCCCAGGCGTAGAGGTTCCAGTCGTCGTAGTCGCCGTCCTCCCGGTGGTAGTGGACGACCGCCCAGTCCCGGGACACGGCAGCCGGCGGCTGCTCGGCGGGCGCCCGGCCCGCGGTGGTCTCCGCGGTGGCGGAGGCGAGGGCACCGGTGCTGTCGGTCACGACCGCCTTGTAGCGCAGCGGCGTTCCCTCGGCGGTGGACGGGTCGACGGTGTGGGTGACGCGGTGCGGCGCCCGGTCCGCGGAGCCGAGCACCTGCCAGTCGCCGTTGCCCGTCTGGGCGGCGAAGACCACCCGGTTGAGCCGGCCCCCGGTGACGTCGGCGGTCAGCTCGACCGTGCCGTGCGCGCCGGGCGCGGGAGCGGTCAGCGCGACCGAGGGCGCCGAGGCGGGGGCGGGCAGCGGTTCCGCGGCGCGCAGCACCACGGCCGACAGGGCGGGCACGGTGATCTCCACGGTGCCCTCGGCGCTGCTGGTGAGCTCCTCCTCCACTCCCCACAGGGGACGGTAGGCGGTGCCGGGGGTGCCGACGGGCATGGTGACGGTGCGGTCCTCGGTGGCGTTGCTGACCGCCACCAGGTACTCGACCTGCTCGTCGGCGTCGGTTCGGGTGTGGGCGTACACGCCCGCGCCCTCGTCGGCGTAGCGGGTGGTCTGGACGCCGTCACGCAGCGCCGGGTGTTCCCGGGTGAGGGCGGAAAGGCCGGCGATGGTGCGGTACAGGGGGTGCTGCGTGTCGTAGGTGTCCTCGGCGTGGGTGCGGTCGGTCCCGATCAGACCGTCGCCCAGGTAGAGGGGGGTCCGGGAGGCGAACAGGGTCTGGCGGGCGGCCTTGTCGCCTCCGGAACCGGTGAACCCCTGTTCGTCCCCGTAGTAGACGACCGGGTTGCCCCGGGAGAGGAACATCAGCTCGTTGGCCAGCCGGGCCCGCTGCAGCAGCTCGTCCGCGGAGGCGTCGGGGTTGTCCCGCTCCAGGAAGTGGCCGATGCGGCCCATGTCGTGGTTGCCGAGGAAGGTGACCTGCTGGTAGCCGTTGGACCGGTCGGTGGTGTACCGGTAGTCCTCGGCGAACAGCCGGCTCAGGCGCTCGGCGGAGCCGCCCTGGGAGACGAAGGAGCGGGCGGCCTCCTGGAAGGCGAAGTCCAGGGTGCTGTGCAGCCGGCCCTCGGTGACGTAGCGGGCCGCCTCGCTCACGTCCGAGGAGTAGACCTCGCCGAACATGAAGAAGCCGTCCTTGCCCTGCTCGGCGGCGTAGGCGTCCATGGCGGTGGCCCACTGCGCCCAGAACTCGGTGTTGACGTGCTTCACGGTGTCGATGCGGAAGCCGTCGATGCCGAACTCGCCGACCCAGGTGCGGTAGATCTCCGCCATCCCCTCGACCACCTCGGGGCGGGCGGTGAACAGGTCGTCCAGGCCGAAGAAGTCGCCGTAGACGCTGTTCTCACCCGCGAAGGAGGAGTCGCCGCGGTTGTGGTACATCGTCGGGTCGTTGAGCCAGCCGGGGACCTTCAGGTCGCGCTCGGTCTCGTCGGTGACCGGGGTGTAGGGGAAGGAGTCCTCGTCGATGGCGGGGAAGTCCGTGCTTCCGTCGGCGTGGTCGAGGTCGTCGAAGGGGCGGCCCTCGGTGTCGAGGTAGGGGAAGGCTCCTTTGGAGAGGTACTCGTAGGAGTCCTCGGCGTAGTGGATGACGTCGGCGGTGTGGTTGGTGATGACGTCGAAGAAGACCTTGATGTCCCGGTCGTGGGCGCGCTCGACCAGTTCGGCCAGTTCCTCGTTGGTGCCGAAGTGGGGGTCGACCCGCGTGAAGTCGGTGATCCAGTAGCCGTGGTATCCGGCCGAGGCGTGCTCGCCCTCCCCCTGCACCGGCTTGTTGACGAAGACCGGTGCCAGCCAGATGGCGGTGGTGCCCAGCCCCTCGATGTAGTCCAGGCGGTCGGTCAGGCCGCGCAGGTCGCCGCCGTGGTAGAAGCCCTCGTCGGCCGGGTCGTGGCCGTGGTCGAGCCGTCCGCCGTCGATGCCGGCGGTGTCGTTGGACGGATCGCCGTTGGCGAAGCGGTCCGGGAGCACGAAGTAGAACTGCTCCCGGGTCAGGTCGTGCCGGGCGGGCTCGGCGGCCAGTTCGGCGTCGGTGGGCGGGGCAGGCGGCGGGTCGGCGGCGGGGGCCGCCCCGGAGAGCAGCGTCGCCAGCAGCCCGGCCGCCAGGGCGGCGGACAGGCCGCCGCGGGCGCGGGAGGTTCGCAGCACTGTGTCGGTGCTCCTTCGAGAAGTCGGGCGGGAAAGGGGCGGGCCGCCCGGCGGCGTGGGATGCCGGGCGGCCCGGGTCATGGAGCGGAGGGGGTGCGGCTAGCTGCGCCAGGTGTCGTTCAGCCGCAGGGTCCCGGAGGCCGGGACGGTCGCGGTGCGGTTGCCGCCCTGCTCCCAGGTCACGGTCCCGCCGTCGGTGCGCCGCAGGTACTTGTACTGGAAGGAGGTGCCGGCGGGCATCGCCAGTTCGGCCTTCCAGACCGGGTAGTCGTCCGAGCCGAGCCGGACGGCGTTCTGCGGGTCCCAGTTGCCCAGTTCGGGGCGGTTGCCGGTGACGTAGAGGTGCTCGCCCCACTGCGTGGAGGCGTTGACGGCGAAGGAGACGCCGCCGTCCACCGGCTCCTGGGGGGTGCCGCCGCCGTTGCCGGTGCAGTTCCGGGCGCCGGTGTGCAGGGCGAGCGCGGTTCCGCCGGCCACGGTGGCGGTGAACTGCCCCGAGCCGTTCACGGTGACCGTGGACCCGGACTGGACGTCGCAGTAGTCACCGGCGGCCAGGGAGGTCTGAAAGGTGCGGGTGACCGGTCCGCTCTCCCGGTTGATCGCCACGTAGCCCTGGTTGCCCCGGCCGAAGGCGATGACGTTGTTGCCGTTGTCCCACCAGTTGGTGACCTGCTGGCCGCGGGTGGCGTTGCGGAAGGCGACCATGGACTCGATCTCGGGCCAGGCGTGCTGGCACTCCCAGCCGTTCTGCCAGCACTGGCTCACCTGGCCGTTGCCGGGAGGGCCCGCGTCGAAGTTGCTGAACCGGTAGCCGGAGTGGACGTCCGGGGAGCCGTAGGGCCAGGCCAGCATGAAGACGTTGGCGAGCGTGTAGGCCGACCCGTCCTTGTAGCTGAGGGTGGTGCCGTTGCGCTCGGTGTCGTGGTTGTCGACGAAGACCGCCGACTGCGAGCTGGGCATGAAGCCCCAGCTCTCGCCGAAGGTCCGCAGGTGGGCGATGCGTTCCTGCTGGAACATGCGCTTCATGTCGTGCGCGTAGCGGAACTCCTGGACGTCGCCGGCGCCGAGGTACTCCTCGGGCTGGACGGCCTCGCCGGCGCCGTGGATGACTTCCTGCTTCCAGTAGGCGTCCGGGTTGTTCAGCTTGGCCCTGATGGCCCGCAGGTCGTCGGCGGGCATGTGCTTGGCGGCGTCGATGCGGAAGCCGGCGACGCCCAGCGACAGCAGGTCGTTCATGTAGTCGGCGATGCGCTGGCGGACGTACTCCTTGCCGGTCCGCAGGTCCGCGAGGCCGACCAGTTCGCAGTTCTGGACGTCGTACCGGTCGCGGTAGTTGCTGATGTCGCGGCGGCAGTCGTTGAAGTCCCCGTCGCTGTAAGGGGCGTCGGGGTAGTGGTACTTGCTGTACTGGGAACCGCCGGTGCCGGTGCCGGACCCCGCGGTCATGTGGTTGATGACGGTGTCGACGACCACGCCCACACCCGCGCTGTTGCAGGTGTCCACCATGTTCCGGAACTGGGCGCGGTTGCCGAGCCTGCTCTCCAGCCGGTAGCTGACGGGCTGGTACTGGGTCCACCACGCGGAGCCCTGGATGTGCTCCTGGGGCGGTGAGACCTGGACGAAGCCGTAGCCGGCGGGGCCCAGGCGGTCGGTGCACTCCCGGGCTATGGAGTCGAAGTTCCACGAGAACAGGACCGCGGTGACGTCCTTGTTCCCGGGGGGCGATGCCTGCGCTGCGGGGGGAGCCGCGAGGGTGACGGCGGCGACGGCGGCAGCGGCGAGGCCCGCCAACGCCCCCTTCGCCCTGCGACTGAGGTGTCGTTCGGTCATGGACGCCTCCTGTGAGGTGGGGGTGCGGCCCGGCAGCCGTGGGTGTCCGGGCCTTCCGTGCAGCCTTCTCAACGGCAACGCGCCATGCCCGTAAGGCCGGAGAACTGGTGAAGGGTCTTGCTGCAAGCAACTGGAAAGTATTGAAGGTTCCTTGCAGAGCTGACCGTAGAACGCGCCGGTAACACGGTCAAGGGGGTGGACCGACCCTTGTCACATTGGCGTTACTTGTCCGCAACCTCTTTCGCAAGATCTTGCGGCCTGCTAACTTCGCCAGTACCCCCGGCCGGCCGGGGGCCGCGAAGCGGCCTCACGCGCCCGGCCGGCCGGGACCCCACTCCACGACGAAGCCCCCCGGTGCGTCACCGCGCCGGGGGGCCGCCGTACCGTGTCGCCGGGCGGTCAGCCGGCCGCCGGGTACGGAGCGGTGGAGCCGCGCACCACGAGTTCGGGCTGGAAGACGAACTCGGCGTGCGGCACCTGACTGCCCGCGATCTCCTCCAGCAGGGTGCCGACCGCCGCCTGGGCCATGGCCCGCACGGGCTGGCGCAGCGTGGTGAGCGGCGGGTCGGTGAAGGCGAACAGGTCGGAGTCGTCGTATCCCACGACCGACACATCGCGGGGGACGTCCAGTCCTCTCCGGCGTACGGCGCGGATCACGCCCAGGGCCATCATGTCGCTGCCGCAGACGACGGCGGTGCAGCCCGCCTCCAGCAGCGCGGCCCCGGCCGCCTGTCCTCCCTCCACGCTGAACAGGGTGTGCCGGAGGATTCCCTCGGCCAGCGCCTCTTCGGCGGTGCGGCCGGTCTCGTCGAGAAAACCGGCCACCTTGCGCCGCACCGGCACGAACCTCTCGGGCCCGACGGCCAGCCCGATCCGCTCGTGCCCCAGGGTGCGCAGATGGCGCACGGCGATCCTGGTGGCGGCCGCGTCGTCCGGGGAGACGAAGGGCGCCGCGATTCTGCTGTTGAAGCCGTTGATGAGCACGAACGGCACCCCGCGGCCCTGGAGCCTGGCATAACGGGAGGGGTCCGTGCTGGTGTCGGCGTGCAGCCCGGACATGAAGACGATGCCGGTGACCCCCCGCTCGACGAGCTGGTCCACCAGCTCGTCCTCGGTGGCGCCGCCGGGCGTCTGGGTGCACAGCACCGGGGTGTACCCGTGGCCGGCCAGGACCTGCTCGATGACCTGCGCGAAAGCCGGAAAGATCGGATTGGTGAGCTCGGGTATGACGAGCCCGATCAGTCCCGCGCTGCGCTGCCGCAGCCGGACCGGGCGCTCGTAGCCCAGGATGTCCAGCGCGGCGAGCACACGCTGCCGGGTGCCGGCCGCCACGCCCGTCTTGCCGTTCAGCACCCGGCTGACCGTGGCCTCGCTGACCTCGGCCTGCTGGGCGATGTCGGCCAGCCGGGCGGGGGCGGCCGCCGGCGGGGCCTCCGTCACGCGGACCACCACACCGTGGTGTCCCCCGGGATTTCGCCGGAACCCTCCTCGAAGGGGCCGCTGGCCATCAGCACGGTGCCCGGGGCGGAGAGATCACCGGTCAGTTCCACCGGGCCGGTGGTGGTGTTCGCGGCGCACACGAAGACACTGCCGTCGGCGCCGTGGCGGCGGAAGGCGAGCACCCCGGCGGGCGCGGCGAGCCACTCGACACCGTCGCCCGCGCCCAGCGCCGGGTGTGCGCGGCGGGCTGCCAGCGCACTGCGGTACAGCTCCAGGGTGGAGTCGGGGTCGCCCTCCTGCCCGGCCACCGACAGGGCGCCCCACTCCTCGGGCTGCGGCAGCCAGCTGCCGCCGTCACCGAAGCCGTAGGAGGGCCCGTCGGCGGTCCACGGGATGGGCACCCGGCAGCCGTCGCGCAGGCCGTCCTGACCGTTGTCCTTGAAGAACGAGGGGTCCTGGCGGACCTCGTCGGGCAGTTCGGTGACCTCGGGCAGACCGAGTTCCTCGCCCTGGTAGACGTAGACGGAACCGGGCAGCGCCAGCATCAGCAGGGAGGCGGCCCGGGCCCGGGCCAGGCCGCCGCCGAGCCGGGTGCGGTGCCGGACGACGTCATGGTTGGACAGCACCCACGTGGTGGGGGCGCCGACCGGGCGCATGGCGTCCAGGGAGCTGTCGATCACCCGGCGCAGCGCCGCGGCGTCCCAGGCGGTGCTGAGGTAGTGGAAGTTGAACGCCTGGTGGAGCTCGTCGTGGCGCAGGTAGAGGGCGGTGCGGTCCTCGCTGGGGGTCCACGCCTCGGCGACACCGATGCGCTGGCCGGGGTACTCGTCGAGGATCTTGCGCCAGGCCCGGTAGATGTCGTGGACGCCGTCCTGGTCGAAGAACGGCAGGACCTGGTTGCCCAGGAGCTTGAGCTGCCCCGCGCGGCCCATGTCGGGCAGTCCGTCCTCCTTGACCAGGCCGTGCGCGACGTCGATGCGGAAGCCGTCGACGCCCATGTCCAGCCAGAACCGCAGCACGGAGCGGAACTCGTCCTGGACGGCCTGGTTGTTCCAGTTGAAGTCGGGCTGCTCGGGGGCGAACAGGTGCAGGTACCACTCGCCGGGGGTGCCGTCGGGGTCGGTGGTGCGGGTCCAGGCAGGACCTCCGAAGATGGATTCCCAGTCGTTGGGCGGCTGCTCACCCCCCGGTCCCTTCCCGGGGCGGAAGTGGTAGCGGTCGCGCAGCGGCGAGCCGGGGCCCTCGCGCAGGGCGCGCTGGAACCACTCGTGCTGGTCCGAGGAGTGGTTGGGGACCAGGTCCACGATGATGCGCAGCCCCAGGTCGTGGGCGTCGCGGATGAGGGCGTCGGCGTCGTGGAGGGTGCCGAACATCGGGTCGATGGCCCGGTAGTCGGCGACGTCGTAGCCGGCGTCGGCCTGCGGTGAGGCGTAGAAGGGACTGAGCCACACGGCGTCGACGCCCAGGCGCGCGAGATAGGGCAGCCGGCTGCGGATGCCGGGCAGGTCGCCCATGCCGTCGCCGTTGCCGTCGGCGAAGGAGCGTGGGTAGACCTGGTAGATGACTGCGTCGCGCCACCAGCCGGGCTGGTCACCTCTGGCGGCCGGAGCGGGGGTGGGGGCGCTGTTCGGCTGGCTGGTGAGGTCGGCGAGGTGCTGGGTCATGTCATCCCTGGTTCTCGAGGACGGGGGCGGGCGGAGGGGCGCCGGCCGGTGGCCGGCGGGCCTTCGCCTGCCTTGGCGGTGGTTCCGGGACGGGCACCGGCCCGCTCAGGACTTGACGGCGCCCGAGGTCATGCCGGAGACGAGGTAGCGCTGGGCGTACCCGAAGACCACGGCGGCGGGAACCGCGATGAGCACGCCCGCGGCGGTCATCGCTCCCCAGTTGTTGTTGTACTGGTTGACGAAGGTCTGCAGGCCGCCGGCGAGGGTGAGCTTGTCCTCGCCGGTCATGAAGGCGGTGGCGTAGGCGACTTCGGCCCAGGCGGTGACGAAGCTGTAGAAGCCGGTGACCGCCAGGCCGGGCTTGGCGAGCGGCAGGATGAGCCGCCAGAAGGTGCCGAACGGGTTGAGCCCGTCGACACGGCCGGACTCGTCGATGGAGACGGGGATGGTGTCGAAGAAGCCCTTCATCATCCAGGCACAGAACGGCACGGCGATCGTCAGGTAGGTGATCACCAGGCCGACGGGCTGGTTGAGCAGGCCGAACATCGCCATCAGGTTGTACAGCGGCACGATGAGCACCGCCACCGGGAACATCTGGGTGATGAGCAGGGTCCACAGCAGCGGCCGCATGCCGGGGAACCGGAAGCGGCTGAGCGCGTAGCCGGTGGTGGAAGCGATGAACACCGCGATGGTCACCGTGAGGACCACGATGAGCAGCGAGTTGCCGAACCACGTCAGGAACTTGGTGTCGTTGAGGACGTAGTCGTAGTTGGCGAAGGTGAAGTTCTTCACCAGGTCGAGGCTGAAGGCGTCGCCGCGCGGCTTGAAGGAGGTGACCAGCAGCCACAGCGGGGGGAACAGCGCGATGCAGGAGGCGGCGAGCAGCCCGAGGTGCAGGCCCGCGGAGGCCGCACGGCCGCGCTCGCCGCGCCTGATCACGCGCCGGCCGCGGGGTCGGCGCGCTCCGGTGCCCGCGGTGTCCGGGGCGGGGGGTGTCCCCAGGGATGCCGGGGTCGTCTGGGTGGCCATCGCTACCACACCTCTCCCTGCTTGCGGAGCGAGCGGCGGTAGATCACCGCGAAGACGGACAGGAGCAGCAGGATGATGACGCCCCAGGTGGCCGAGCCGGCGAAGTCCCGCGGGCTGTGCGTGAAGCCGATCCGGAACGCCTCGGTGACCAGGATCTCCGAGGTGCCGTAGGGGCCTCCCTGCGTCAGCAGGAAGATCACCGGGAACATGTTGAAGGTCCAGATGGTGCTCAGCAGGATCACGGTGCTGGCGACCGAGCGGACACCGGGCAGGGTGATGTACCAGAAGCGCTGCCAGGCCCCCGCGCCGTCCATCTCCGCGGCCTCGTACTGCTCCTCGGGGATGGACTGCAGGGCACCGAGCATGGCGACCAGCATGAAGGGCACGCCCAGCCAGACGTTGACGGAGATCACCGAGAACTTGGCCCAGAAGGGGTTCTCCAGCCAGCGGATCGCCTCGAAGCCGTTTCCCTGCAGGACGCTGTTGAAGATGCCGTTGCCGTTGAACAGCAGCCGCCAGGCGAAGACGGAGACGAACGCCGGGACGCCCCAGGGCAGGATCAGCGCGATCCGGTAGGCGGTCCGGCCGGTCACCTTGCGGTTGAGCATGTTGGCCAGTGTGAGGCCGATGGTGAAGGTGATGGCGACGCAGGCGACGGTCCACACCGTGGTCCAGCCCAGCCGGTCCCAGAAGTGGGAGCTGGTCAGGACGTCGATGTAGTTGTCCAGGCCGACGAACTCGTAGGTGGCCTCGATGGTGGTGGCGCCCAGGTTGCGCTGGACGTTCGCCTCGTTGGCGTTCGTCAGGGAGAGCCAGACCCCGCGCGCCAGCGGGTAGCCGATGATGCCGGCGATCACGACCACCACCGGGGCGATCATGCTCCACGCGTACCAATGGGGGGCCAGTGCGCGGCGCAGCCGGCCGGGAGGTGTGTCAGTCCTGCGGCGCGGGCCGCGGGCGCCCTTCTCGGCGCCCGCGGCCGTCGCCACCGACTGGCTGTGGTCGACAGCCATGGTTGTCGGTCAGCCCTTCGTGTGTGTCAGCCGGATCGGCGTGGTGACCCCGGGGCGGGGGTCACTCCCAGCCGTCGAGAAGGTCGCGGTACTTGTCGGCCACGTTCGAGGCGGCCTCTTCCGGGGTGACGACCTCGTCGAGGGTGCGCTGGATCTCGTCGCGCAGCGGGTCGAAGAGACCGCCCGCCTGCGGGATCCAGGGGCGCCCGTGGGCGACCTCCACGGCCGGGCCGAAGAACGCGACCATCTCGTTCTCCTGGACCGACGACTGCTCGTAGACCGAGGCGCGGGTCGGCAGCAGGTTGAGCTCCTCGGTCAGCGTCTGCTGGGAGTCCGCCGAGGCCATGTAGCGGATGAACTCCTCGGCGGCCTCCTGGTTCGCCGAACCGGTGTAGAGGGAGTAGTTCCAGCCGCCCAGCGGGGCGCCCTGGCCCTCGCTGCCGGCCGGCATCGGGGCGACCCCGACGTTCTCCTCGCCGATGCCGTTGTAGGCGTCGTTGATGGCCCACGGGCCGTTGATCATCATGGCGACGTCGCCGTTGCCGAACTGGGTCATCATGTTGTCCCAGCCGTCGGTGAGGTCGGTGGTGGCCGCGCCGGAGTCCACCAGGTCCTTGATCTGCTCGAAGGCCCGGACGCCGGCCGGCTCACCGATGGTGACCTTCTCGGCCTCGGCGTCCAGCAGGTCGCCGCCCTCGCCGTAGATGAAGGGGAAGAACCAGTAGGCGTCGTCGCCGCGCAGGTACAGCGGGGTGACGCCGATCTCCTCGAACGCCTCGGTGGAGTTCTTGATGTCCTCCAGGGTCTCGGGGACCTCGACGCCGGCCTCCTCCAGCAGCTCCTTGTTGTAGAAGAGCGCCAGGGTGTCGGTGACCTGGGGCACCGCGTACGTGGCGCCGTCGTACTGGGTGCTGCTCCAGGGGGCGCCCAGGAAGTCGTCCTGGCCGTCCACCGCGGCGGTGCCGTCCAGCGGCTTGAGGTAGCCGAGCTGGGCGAACTCCGAGACCCAGGCCACTTCGGTGCGCATCACATCGGGCGCCTCGCCGGCCTGGGCGGCGTTCTTGAAGCGGTCCTGGGCCCCGTCGAATCCGACATTGACGTATTCGACGGTGACGCCGGGGTGTTCGTCCGTGAAGCCTTTGGCGAGCTCCTCGAACGTGCCCTTCTCCGCGTCCCCGGAGGTGTCCCAGAACGTGACCGTGCCGGACAGCTCGCCGTCCGTTCCCCCGCCGGCGGCGTTGTCGTCTCCGTTGTCGCTGCCGCAAGCCGTTGCCGCAAGCGCCAGAGCGGCCACGACAGCCGTCGTCCCTATGCTGCGCCGCATGTGAACTCCTTCAAGCCATATGCCCGTTTTCGGAGGGCTGGGTCATACCCCCGTCACATCGCGCCGCTGCGGCGCCGGGCCTGAACTGGAACGTAACAGGGGCGCAATCCTTTGGAAAGAGCTTGCGGCAATTTTCTGCAAGCGACCCCGCAAGGGTCTCGGGCGGCTTGCGGCGGGGCCACGCCGAGGTCACGGCGGGCCCGCCGCATGACGCACTTAAGGGGCAAAACACCCGACTCGGTGGGCAGCGGGAACGGCGCCCGGTACAGTCCGGAACTGTGACCGCGCGGCTAGCTGACATCGCAGCCCAGGCGGGGGTCAGCGAGGCCACGGTCAGCCGCGTGCTGAACGGCAGACCGGGAGTCGCCGCCGCCACCCGCGAATCCGTGCTGACCGCGCTGGACCTGCTGGGATACGAGCGGCCCGCCCGGCTCAGACAGCGCAGCGCCGGACTGGTGGGACTGATCACCCCCGAGCTGGAGAACCCGATCTTCCCGGCCTTCGCCCAGGTGATCGGGCAGGCCCTGACCCGGCAGGGATACACCCCCGTGCTGGCCACCCAGACGCCCGGCGGCTCCACCGAGGACGAGCTCACCGGCATGCTGGTCGAGCGGGGAGTGGCCGGCATCATCTTCGTCTCCGGGCTGCACGCCGACACCAGCGCCGACACCGAGCGCTACGAGCGCCTGCGGGCGCACGGCGTGCCCTTCGTCCTGGTGAACGGCTTCTCCCCGCGGATCCGGGCACCGTTCGTCTCGCCCGACGACCGGGCCGCGATGCGGCTGGCCGTCACGCACCTGGTGTCGCTGGGGCACCGGCGGATCGGACTGGCCCTCGGCCCGGCCAGGTTCGTGCCGGTGCAGCGCAAGATCGAGGGATTCCTGCGCAGTATGCGGGAGGAACTGGAGGCGGGCGAGGAGGAGGCCCGGGAACTCATCGAGCACTCCCTGTTCACCCTGGAGGGCGGCCAGGCGGCGGCCTCGGCCCTGCTGGCCCGGGGGTGCACGGCGGTGGTCTGCGCCAGCGACATGATGGCGCTGGGTGCCATCCGGGCCGCCCGCCGGCAGGGGCTGGCCGTGCCGGGGCAGTTCTCGGTCATAGGGTTCGACGACTCCCCCCTGATCGCGTTCACGGATCCGCCGCTGACCACGATCCGCCAGCCGGTGGCCGCGATGGGCCAGGCGGCGGTCCGGGCACTGCTGGAGGAGATCGGCGGCACCCCGGCTCCGCACAGCGAATTCGTCTTCATGCCGGAGCTCGTGGTGCGCGGCTCCACCGCCGCCGCGCCCCCGGCCGGGAGCTGACGGCCCGCGCCCCCGGTCACCGGGAAAACCCCGGGAGCGGCCCCCGCCCCCGCTCCCCCGCGCGGAGGATCAAGCGGGCACAAGACCCGACCGGAGGATGATCGGCCCGCTGGGAGGGCTCTGGCAGACTGTGGGCCATGGGGGCAACCAGCGTCAGGCCGAAAGATGATGTCCGGGTGAATGCAGCGCGTCCCGCGCCCGACAACGGGGGCACGGACTCCCGCGCCGAGCGTCTGCAGCAGCTGCGCGCGCCCCGGCGGCCCCGCCTCCGGTTCGAGCTGCTGCTGATCGGGATCAGTTACTGGGTCTACTCGCTCATCCGCAACGCGGCGCCCGAACAGGTCGGGCAGGCCCAGCGCAACGCCCGCTGGATCTGGGAGGTCCAGCAGAGCATGGGGCTGGCCTTCGAGCAGTCGGTCAACCACGCGGTCAACGGCGTGACCTGGCTGATCGTGACGATGAACTACTACTACGCGACCTTGCACTTCATCGTCACCGTCGCCGTCCTGGTGTGGCTGTTCCGCCGCCACCCCGGCCGGTACGGAGGGATGCGGCTGGCGCTCTTCGCCACCACCGCCATCGCCCTGCTCGGCTACTACTACTATCCGCTCGCCCCGCCGCGGCTGATGCACGGCGTCGACTTCATCGACACCGTCAAGGTCCACAACACCTGGGGGGCGATGTCCTCCGAGAGCATGGCCGCCGTCTCCAACCAGTACGCGGCGATGCCCTCGATGCACGCGGGCTGGTCCCTGTGGTGCGGGCTGATCATCGTCTGGCTGGCCCGGCCGCTGTGGGCCAAGGCGCTGGGCGTGCTCTACCCGGTGCTGACCCTGGTGGTCATCGTGGCCACCGCCAATCACTTCTGGCTCGACGCGGTCGGCGGCGTGATCTGCCTCGGCTTCGGGTTCGCCGTCTCCTGGCTGTGGTACGGCCGCCCCTGCCACCGGCTGCCCCGCAGGGTGCCGGAGCCACCGGCCGCCCCGGCCTCCCCCGGCCCGGCCGGCTCCGGAGATCAGCCCTCGTAGAACAACCGCTCCACCACGGCCCGGGCCCGGCGGGTGGTGCGCCGGTAGTCGTCGAGCATCTGCCCGCCGCTGCCGGTGTCCTGCTGCCGGGCGGCCCCCGGCTCGTACCCCAGATAGCGGGCCACCGCCGCCAGTTCCCTGGCGTCGGAGGGAAAGGTGTCGGAGGGGCGGCCGCGCACCAGCATCACCGCGTTGCGCACCCGGGAGGCCAGCACCCACGCCTCGTCCAGCACCCGGGCGTCCTCGGCGTCCAGCAGGCCGGCGTCGCGCGCTGCGGCCAGCGCGGGACGGGTGCGGGTGGTGCGCAGCGACGGCTCCGACCAGGCGTGCCGCAGCTGGAGCAGCTGCACCGTCCACTCGATGTCGGACAGCCCGCCACGGCCCAGCTTGGTGTGCGTGGCCGGGTCGGCGCCGCGGGGCAGCCGTTCGGCCTCCATCCTCGCCTTCAGCCGGCGGACCTCCCGCACGGCCTCCTCGCCGAGCCCGCCCTCGGGATAGCGCAGCGGGTCGATCAGCCGGGTGAACCGCTCCCCCACCCCCGGATCGCCGGCGACCGGCAGGGCGCGCAACAGCGCGTGGCTCTCCCAGGTGAGGGCCCACCTCCGGTAGTAGGCGGCGTAGCCCTCCAGGGTGCGCACCAGCGGGCCGCTGCGGCCCTCGGGGCGCAGGTCGGCGTCGATCACCAGCGGGGGATCGGAGGTCGGCAGCTGGAGCAGCCGGCGCAGTTCGGTGGCGACGGCCAGTGCCGCGCGGGCCGCCAGCTGTTCGTCCTCGCCCGCACGGGGTTCGTGCACGAAGAGCACGTCGGCGTCCGAACCGTAGCTCATCTCGTGGCCCCCGAAGCGGCCCATGGCGATGACCGCGAACCGGGTGGGGAGGGTGTCGCCCCAGCCGGCCGCGGTGGCCGCGCGCAGCGCCCCGGCCACCGTGGCGGCGTTCAGCGCGGTCAGCGCGTCGCCCACGGTGTCCAGGGCGGCGGCCTGTTCCTCGTGACCGGGGGTGCCGCCGGGGGTGTAGGCACCGACGATATCGGCGGCGGCAGTGCGGAACAGCTCCCGGCGGCGCACCCCGCGGGCCACGGCCACCGCCTGTTCCGCTCTGTCGGCCCGGCCGACCGCGGCGAGCACCTCCTGGGTGAGCGCCTGCGCGGGGCGGGGACGGAGTCCTTCGGGGTCGCCCAGCAGCGCCACCGCCTCGGGGGCGCGCAGCAGCAGGTCGGGGGCGAGCCGGCCGGCGGAGAGCACCCGGGCGAGGTTCTCGGCGGCGGCGCCCTCGTCGCGCAGCAGCCGCAGGTACCACGGAGTGGTGCCCAGGGCATCGGAGACCTTGCGGAAACCCAGCAGCCCGGCATCGGGGTCGGCGGAGTCCGCGAAACGGTCCAGCAGGACGGGCAGCAGGGTGCGCTGGATGGCGGCCTTGCGGCTGACACCGGAGGCCAGCGCCTTCAGGTGGCGCAGCGCGGCGGCGGGGTCGGCGTACCCGAGGGCTTCCAGCCGCTGCCGGGCGGCCTCGGTGCCCAGCCGCACCTGGCCCGCCTCCAGCTGGGCGACGGCGTCCAGCAGCGGCCGGTAGAACAGCTTCTCGTGGAGCCGGCGGACGACGGCCGTGTGCCGTTTCCAGGCGCGGGTGAGCTCGGTGACGGGGTCACTGGTGAAGCCGAGGGAGCGTCCCAGCCTGCGCAGCTCGGCGGGGTCCTCGGGCATCAGGTGGGTACGGCGCAGCCGGTAGAGCTGGATGCGGTGCTCCACGGTGCGCAGAAAGCGGTAGGAGGCGTCCAGCGCGGCGGCGTCCTGGCGGCCGACGTAGCCGCCGGCGGCGAGGTCGGCCAGCGCCGTAAGCGTGGTGGGGCTGCGCAGATCCGGGTCGGTGCGGCCGTGCACGAGCTGGAGGAGCTGGACGGCGAACTCCACGTCGCGCAGCCCGCCGGGCCCGAGCTTGAGCTCGCGTTCGAGCTGCGCGGCCGGGATGCTCCGCTCGACGCGGCGGCGCATCTGCTGGACGTCGGGCACGAAGTTGTCCCGCTCGGCCGCCTGCCACACCAGGGGGGCCACCGCCCGGCAGTACTCCTCGCCCAGTCCCGGGTCGCCGGCCACCGGCCGGGCCTTGAGCAGTGCCTGGAACTCCCAGGTCTTGGCCCAGCGGTGGTAGTAGGCCAGGTGGCTGGTCAGCGTGCGCACCAGCGGGCCGTTGCGTCCCTCGGGGCGGAGGTTGGCGTCGACCGGCCAGATGGTTCCCTCGGCGGTGGTGTCCGAGCAGATCCGCATCATGCGGGCGGCCAGCCGGGTGGCGGCCTGCAGGGCGGTCTGCTCCCCGTGGCCCTCGGCGGGTTCGGCGACCAGCACCACGTCCACGTCGGAGACGTAGTTGAGCTCCCGGCCGCCGCACTTTCCCATGCCGATGACGGCCAGCCGGCAGGAGGCGGCGCCCCGGGGGGCCTCGCCCGCGGCGATGCGCAGCGCGGCGGCGAGGGTCGCGGAGGCCAGATCGGCGAGTTCGGCGGCGGCCTCGGCGAACGCGGTGGTTCCGGTCATGTCGCGGGCGGCGATGGTGAGCAGGGCCCCGCGGTAGGCGACGCGCAGGGCGTCGGGGTCCTCGGCCCCGGCGAGCGCGGCTTCGAACTCCTGGGGCCCCGGATGCAGGTCACGGGTCTCGAAAGCGGCCAGCGTCCGCCACTGGTCCGAATGACGCACCAGGTGGTCGGCGAGCGCCTCGGAGGAGCCGAGGACGGCCAGCAGCCGGTCCCGCAGCGGTTTGGCGGCCTGCACGGTCTCCAGCAGCCGGGCCGGGCCGCCGGTGGCGTCCCCCTGCGCCTCGGCAAGCCGGGCGAGGCCGCGCAGGGCGAGGTCGGGATCGGCGGCCGAACCCAGGGCGTCGATCAGCACACCGTCGCTGCGGACGGCGGACAGCACCGGCGAGTCCAGCAGTCCGGCGGCCGCCTTGGGGTCGGTGAAGCCCGCTCGCAGGAGCCGCCGGACCCGGCTGTCTCCTCGCCCGCCCTGCATCACCACGTTGTGCCTTTCTCGTCCGGCCCTCCCGCGCACCGGGGTGCGGACGTGCCGTCGTGCTGTACCGGAGGGAGAGCCTAACCGCACCGGGCGGTCCGGGGGCGGCAACGGCCGGGCCGGATCCCCGCGGTGCCCCGGCCCGTGGCCGTCACAGCACCGGCAGGGACTTGCGCAGTTCGAAGGCGGTGACCTCGGAGCGGTACTCCTCCCACTCCTGGCGCTTGTTGCGCAGGAAAAAATCGAAGACGTGCTCGCCCAGGGTCTCGGCGACCAGTTCGCTGCGCTGCATCAGGTCGATGGCCTCGCCGAGGTTCTGCGGAAGCGGATCGATGCCCAGGGCCCGGCGTTCGCGGTCGGTGAGCGCCCACACGTCGTCCTCGGCGCCGGGCGGCAGCTCGTAGCCCTCCTCGACGCCCTTGAGACCGGCGGCCAGAAGGACGGCGTAGGCGAGATAGGGGTTGGCGCCGGCGTCCAGGGAGCGGACCTCGACGCGAGTGGAACCCATCTTGCCGGGCTTGTACATGGGCACCCGGATCAGCGCGGAGCGGTTGTTGTGGCCCCAGCAGATGTACGAGGGTGCCTCGCCGCCGGCCCCGGCCGGACGGTTGGCGCCGCCCCAGATGCGCTTGTAGGAGTTCACCCACTGGTTGGTGACGGCGGAGATCTCGCCGGCGTGCCGGAGCAGGCCGGCGATGAAGGAGCGGCCGACCTTGGAGAGCTGGTACTCGGCGCCGGTCTCGTGGAAGGCGTTGCGGTCGCCCTCGAAGAGGGAGAGGTGCGTGTGCATGCCGGAGCCGGGGTGCTCGGAGAAGGGCTTGGGCATGAAGGTCGCCTGCACGCCTTGTTCGAGCGCGACCTGCTTCATCACCAGCCGGAAGGTCATGATGTTGTCGGCCGTGGACAGCGCGTCGGCGTACCTGAGGTCGATCTCCTGCTGACCCGGGGCTCCCTCGTGGTGGGAGAACTCCACCGAGATGCCCATGGACTCCAGCATGGTGATGGCCTGCCGGCGGAAGTCCATGCCGACGTTCTGCGGGGTGTGGTCGAAGTACCCCGAGGAGTCGGCGGGTACCGGGCGGGTGCCGTCCACCGGCTTGTCCTTGAGCAGGAAGAACTCGATCTCGGGGTGGGTGTAGAAGGTGAACCCGAGGTCGGAGGTCTTGGCCAGGATGCGCTTGAGGACGTAGCGCGGGTCGGCGTAGGAGGGGGAGCCGTCGGGCATCAGGATGTCGCAGAACATCCTCGCGGTCCCCGGTGCCTCGGCGCGCCAGGGCAGGATCTGGAAGGTGCTGGGCGCGGGCTTGGCGATCATGTCGGATTCGTGCACCCGGGCGAAGCCCTCGATGGCCGATCCGTCGAAGCCGATGCCCTCGTCGAACGCCTGCTCCAGCTCGGCCGGGGCGACGGCGACGGACTTCAGGAAGCCGAGCACGTCGGTGAACCACAGCCGGACGAAGCGGATGTCGCGCTCCTCCAGCGTCCGGAGCACGAACTCCTGCTGCTTATCCATAGCCACCCATCCTCGCTGGTCACATACTCTTTCGGGCCGTGCCGGTGCACATCCGGGCCACTCCAGTATCACGTGACGGGGTTTCCGGCGGGTTGCGCAGCTCGCGGGGCCTGGCTGTCATTGTGCGTCACCGGTGCCGCCCGGCGACCGGCGGCACCGTCAGTCGTCCAGCTTGCGCGTGTCGCGGGGCTCGACGTAGGGCTCCTCCTCGGGGGGATGCCCGGTGGCGATGGCCCGGGCCCGTTCGAGTTCGGCGTTGAACTTGTGGCCCAGCAGGATGGCGATGTTGGAGATCCACAACCAGATGAGGAAGATGATCACACCGGCAATGGAGCCGTAGGTCTGGTTGTAATTGCCGAAGTTCCCGACATAGAAGGCGAAGGCCGCCGAGGCGATGATCCAGATCAGGACGGCCAGCAGGCTGCCGGGGCTCACCCAGGGCATGCCGGACTGCCGGGCGTTGGGCGAGGCACGGAACAGCAGCCCGATCATGAAGGCCACCAGGAGGACCAGGACCGGCCACTTCGCGATGTCCCACACCCGCACGGCGGTCTCCCCCAGACCGATGACGTCCCCCACCTGCCGCGCCAGGGTGCCGGTGAGCACGACCGCGATGGCCGAGGCCGCCAGCAGCACCACGAGGACCAGCGTCACGCCGACCCGGATGGGCAGCGTCTTCCATACCGGACGCCCCTCACCGATGTCGTAGACGGCGTTGGAGGCGCGCATGAAGCCGGCCACGTAACCGGAGGCCGACCACAGGGCCACGGCCAGACCGGTGATCAGCGCCACGCCCGCGGTGGCCTGGTTCTCCCGGAGCCGGCCGAGCATCTCGGTGAGCAACTGCTGCACGGAGTCCGGAGCGAAGGTCCCGACGTTCTCGATCAGCGGGTCGATGGCGTCGCTGCCGAGCAGGCCGAGCACGGACACCAGCGCCAGCAACGCCGGGAAGATGGACAGCACCCCGTAGTAGGTGAGCGCCGCCGCCCAGTCGATCAGGTTGTCGGCCTTGAACTCGGTGACGGTGCGTTTGAGCACGCCTTTCCAGGAGCCCTTGGGCAGCTTGACCGGGCTGCCCGGCGGGCTGCCGGAGTCCCGGCGGGGTGGAGGGCTGTCGGAGGTGTGCGCCGGCATGCGTTTCTCTCCCTCTTCCAGCTGCGGAGGCGGGCGGGCCCGGGGACCGGCGGACCGCCGGTCCCCGGGCCCGCGGGGTCACTGAGCCGAGCCCGGTGCCCGGTCGCGGGCCTGCCCGGCCACTTCCCGGCCGGCGCCCCGCGCCTCGTCCCGTACCCGTTCCGCCGACCGGCGCGCGGAGTCCCCGGTCTCCTGCGCCACCCGCTGAGCCGACTTCCTCACCGACTCCTTCACCGGCTCCAGGCTCTCCCCGGCCTGTTCCGACAGGCGGGCCGCGGCCTGCTCCTCGGGCCGGCTGGGGGGCATCAGCGAGGCCGCCAGCAGCCCGGCGCCGAAGGCGATCAGACCTGCCGCCAGGGGATTGCCCTCGGTCCGGCGGACGGCCTCGCGCGGCGCGGACCGGGCGGTCTCACCGGCCGACCTGGCGGCCTCCTGGGCCCGTTCTGCGGTCTGCTGCCCGCTCTCCGCCGCCTCGTGCGAGCCACCCATGACGCGACCGCGCACCCGGCGGGCGGTGCCGCGCATCCGGCGGCCTCGGCGGCGCACCGCGTTGCGCGGGCTGACGCGCTCGGCCAGCCGGTCGACATCCCGGGTGAGGTCCTCCCTGGTGCGGTCGATCTCGGCCTTCAGCTCCTCCACTGTCGTGCCCACTGCGCGTCCTCCTTCAGGGTGTCGATGGTCTCCTCGGGCCGGGGCGAGACCTCACGCATCCGGGACCGGCCCATCAGGTACAGGACCAGGGCGGCCACCGCCCACACACCGGTGACGATCAGGGCGGCCCAGCCGCCGTCCATGACGTTGGCGAGCCCCAGCACGGCGGCCAGCGAGCCGAAGACGGCCACCATCCAGCCGGCGAAGCCCGCCCCGCCGAACATCCCGGCGGCCTTGCCCGCACGGGTGGCCTCCTGGCGGATCTCGGTCTTGGCCAGCGCCACCTCCTGACGGAACAGCCGCTGGGCGTCCGAGGTCAGATCGGTCAGCACCTCCGAGAGGGAGTCCTCCTCCCGTCCGGTGCGGGGGCCCGGGTGCAGCGCCATCTCAGCTCACCCCCGGGGAGGAGGGGGCGGGCGGAGGTGCGGCTCCCGAGGCCGGGCGCGGCTCGGACTCCGGGACGGGCGGCGGACCGCTCCGGTGAGCGCCGTGCGAGCCGTCGGAGTGGACGGCCCTGGCGGACCTGGCCATCCGGCCGACGACGAGTCCGGCGAGCGCGGCTCCTCCGAGGAAGAGCGCGGGCTGCCGCCGCGCGAAGGACTGGACGCCCTCCACAGCGCCCTCGAACCCCTGGTTCTCCAGCGTGTCGGCCAGCTCGCGGGTCTTCCCGGCCGCCTTGGACGCCAGATCGCGGGCCGGCGACTCCTGGCGGGCGCCTTCCGCCATGCCGGAAAGATCATCGGCCCACTGCCGCAGACTGCCCGCGGTGCGGTGCGCCTGGCTGTCCACTTCCCGGACGAGCCGGTGACGGAGTTCGCCGGTCAGCTCCTGGGCCTGCTCCCGGGCCTCCGACCCGACGGCGCGGGCCTGCTCCCGGGCCGTTCCGGCCACCTCTCCGGCGGCCTCCCTGGCCTGCCCGGCCCCGTCTTCGGTACCGGTCCGCATGTGCGAAGGCTGCGAGGACATGGTCACCGTACCTCCCTTCGATGGACGGTGTAGGTGTCAGGCGGCGGAGTACCCGTGCCGTGATCCCCCATGCGGAGCAATGCGGATCATTTGCGGGGATTAGTACCGTTTCCTCTCGTGGCGGGCGGGTACTCCGGTGCGGCCGTATCCGTCCCTCGATGGGAGTTGAGCGATGACGCACGCAGACCGCACCGGTGCCCCGGCCGGAAGAACGCCGGTCTCTCTCGCCGCCCTGGTGGTCGGCGTGGTGTTCCTGCTGGTGGGGGTGGCGGGCTTCATTCCCGGCATCACCACCGACTACGACACCATGGAGTTCGCCGGGCACGAGTCCGAGGCGATGCTGCTGGGCATCTTCCAGGTCTCGGTGCTCCACAACCTGGTGCACGTCGCCTTCGGTATCGCCGGCCTGGCCATGTCCCGTACCACCCGCCTCGCCCGGCTGTACCTGATCGGCGGCGGAGCGATCTACCTGGTGCTGTGGATCTACGGCCTGCTCATCGACCACGACTCGGCGGCCAACTTCGTGCCACTGAACACCGCGGACGACTGGCTGCACTTCGGGCTGGGCCTGGGCATGATCGCGCTCGGCGTCTTCCTGCCGCGCCGCGTCCCCCAGCCGTACTGATCTCCGCAGCCCTTCCCTCCGACCGCAGCAGGCGGTTCCCGCCACGCGCCCGAACGCCTGCCGGAAGGACCCGCCCATGCGCATCCTCGGCATCAACGCCGTGTTCCACGATCCCGCCGCCGCCCTGGTGGTCGACGGCCGTACCGTCGCCGCCGCGGAGGAGGAACGCTTCTCCCGGCGCAAGCACGGCAAGCGGCCTGTTCCCTTCTCCGCCTGGGAACAGCCGGAGATGTCCGCCGCCTGGTGCCTGGAGCAGGCCGGGCTGCGGCCGGAGGACCTGGACGCCGTCGCCTTCTCCTTCGACCCCCGGCTGGCCCGGCCCGCCGACCGGATGGGTCTGGACGATCCCTGGGACCACCTGCGGCTGATGTACGCGCGGCAGGCACCCGACTTCCTCGCCTCGGCACTGCCCGGGCTGGAGCCGGCCCTCGTGCAGTTCGTGCCGCACCACATGGCGCACGCGGCGTCCGCGGCGTTCGCCGCCCCGGACGCCGGGGACTGCTCGGTCCTCGTCCTCGACGGACGCGGAGAGGCGACGTCCCACTTGGCCGCCCGGCGCACCCGGGACGGGCTGGAGCCGCTGCGCAGCCAGCAGCTGCCGCACTCCCTCGGCCTGGTCCACGAGGAACTGACCGAGCACCTGGGATTCCTGCGTTCCTGTGACGCGGACAAGGTGGTGGCGCTGGCTTCCTACGGCCGGCCCCGGATGCTGCCGGAGCTGCGCCGGCATGTGCATCCCACCGGCGACGGCGGCTTCCGTGCCGCCGGAGTGCCGTGGCACGAACTGTGCCCCGCGCGCCGGCCCGGCCAGGCGTGGGGACAGGAGCACGCCGATCTGGCGGCCAGCGCCCAGGCGTGCCTGGAGGAGACACTGCTGGACCTGGTGCGCTGGCTGCACGGCCGCACCGGGGACCGGGTCCTGACGATGGCCGGCGGCGTGGCCCTCAACTGCGTGGCGAACTCCCGCATCGTCCGCGAGGGGCCGTTCGACCGGGTGTGGGTGCAGCCGGCCGCGGGGGACGCCGGCACCGCGCTGGGCGGCGCACTTCTGCTGTCCGCGGCGCGCGGCGAGGAACCCACGCCGCCGCACGGCGCCGACCTGGGCCGCGGCTGGTCGGACGCCGAGCTGGAGGCGTGGCTGAAGACCGCCGCGGTGCCCTACGAGCGCCCCGCCGACGTGGCCCGCACGGTGGCGCGGGCCCTCGCCGAGGACAGTGTCGTCGCCTGGTTCCAGGGCCGCTCGGAGTGCGGACCGCGGGCACTGGGGCACCGGTCGCTGCTCGCCCACCCGGGGAAGTCGGGCAACCTGGAGCGGCTCAACGACGTCAAGGGACGCGAGCGGTTCCGGCCGGTGGCCCCGATGGTGCTCACCGACCGGGCCGCGGAAATCTTCGACGGGCCGCTGCCCAGCCCGTACATGCTCTTCGTGCACACGGTGGCCGAGGCCTGGCGGGACCGGATACCGGCCGTGGTGCACGTGGACGGCACCGCCCGCATCCAGACCGTGGACCCGGGCACCGAGCCGCTGGTGGCCCGCATGCTCCGGTCCTTCGAGAAGCTGACCGGCCTTCCGGTGGTGGTGAACACCAGCCTCAACACCGTCGGCCGCCCCATGGTGGACGATCCGCGCGATGCCCTGGAGTGCTTCGGTTCGGCTCCGGTGGACCTGCTGGCCATCGGCCCGTTCGTGGTCCGCAGAGCCGGCTTCTTCGCCGGCAGCGCGGCGGGGGCGGCCTCCTCCGGCATGGCGGAGGAGGAACGATGAGCGCCCCCGCGCCTCAGGAGCACCGCCGGGAGGCAAGCGGCGGAGAGACCCGGGCGCCCGACTACGCGATCGTGATCCCCACCCTGGGGCGGCCCAGCCTCGCAGGTGTGCTGCGGGCGCTGGCCGACGGCCGCGGCCCGCGCCCGCACCGGATCGTCCTGGTGGACGACCGCCCGCCGTGGGATCCCCGGCCGCTGCCGGTGACCGTCCCGGGGCCGCTGCGCGACCTGGTGGAGATCGTCACCGGCCCCGCCGCGGGTCCGGCCGCCGCCCGTAACGCCGGCTGGCGCACCGTGCCGGAGCCCTGGGTGGTCTTCCTCGACGACGACGTGGTGCCCGGACCCGACTGGGCGCGGGCACTTGCCGCCGACCTGACCACCGCCGACTCCGGTACGGCCGGGGTGCAGGGCCGCATCAGCGTGCCGCTGCCCTCCGACCGGCCGCCCACCGACTGGGAGCGGGTGACGGCCGGGCTGGCCGGGGCCCGCTGGATCACGGCCGACATGGCCTACCGCCGCTCCGCACTGACCGCGGTCGGCGGCTTCGACGAGCGGTTCCCGCGCGGCCTCCGGGAGGACGCCGACCTGGCGCTGCGGATCCAGGACGCAGGCTGGACGCTGCGCCGCGGCACCCGGCGCACCCGGCATCCGGTACACCCGGCCGGCCGCTGGGTGTCGCTGCGCACCCAGGCGGGCAACGCCGACGACGTGCTGATGAACCGCGTGCACGGCCGGGACTGGTGGGCCCGCGCGGGCGCACCCCGCGGACGGCTGCCCGCCCACCTGGCGGTCACCGCGGCCGGTGCGGCGGCACTGCTGGGCGCGGTGACCGGCCGACGGCGGGCGGCCGCCGTCCTCACGGGCCTGTGGCTGGCCGGCACGGCGCACTTCGCCGCAGTCCGGATCCTTCCCGGGCCCCGGACCCGCGAGGAGATCACCGCGATGGCCGTGACCAGTCTGCTCATCCCCCCGGTGGCTGCGGCACACTGGCTGTCCGGGCTGATCCGCCACCGGGGTGCGGAGCGGACACCAGCCGCGATCAGCCGGTTTGGGCCCTGAGCGTGCGGCTACCCACCGGCTTATGCACGGCACCCCCCGGCCCGTGAGCCGCCCGTCGTCCGACCTGGCGCCCTGGCTGTTCCCCCCGGACGGCACGCCCCTCCGGCAGCCGCCCGGCCCGGCCTCCGGACCGGCAGCCGTGCTCTTCGACCGGGACGGGACCCTCGTGGACGATGTGCCCTACAACGCCTCCCCCGACTTGGTGCGCCCCGTCCCGCAGGCGCGCCCCGCACTGGACCGCCTGCGGGCCCTGGGGGTGCGGACCGGAGTGGTGAGCAACCAGTCGGGCATCGCGCGCGGACTGCTGGACCGCGCGCAGCTGATCGCCATCCAGGAACGGATCGAGGAGCTGCTGGGCCCCTTCGGCGTCTGGGCCGTCTGCCCGCACGGGCCGGAGGACGGCTGCCACTGCCGGAAACCCCGGCCGGGCCTGGTGCTGGCCGCGTGCGCCCGGCTGGGAGTGCCGCCGCACCGGACGGTGGTGATCGGTGACATCGGCGCCGACCTGGGCGCGGCCCGCGCGGCCGGGGCCCGGGGCGTGCTGGTGCCCACCCCCGTCACCCGCCGCGAGGAGGTCCTGGCGGCTGATGAGAGCGCCGGGGACCTGCTGACGGCCGTCCGGAGACTCACGTCGCCAGTGGTGCCGGGGATGGGGAGGTTCCGGTGAACAGGTCCCCGCGCGTCCCGGTGGTGCGGCTGTCGCCCCGGGTCCGGGCGGCCGGACCGGTTCCGCCGAGCCGGGCGGGGACTGACCGGCTCGCGGGGCTCGGTGACCGGCAATACCGCTTCCCACCTCGCCGACGCCGCCGGTTCACCGGTCGGCCGTCTGTCCGCCCCGCTCGTTCAGGGCGCCCGGGCCGGCACGTCCCCCTCTCCCCCGCTTCCCCAGGAGGTACGCCATGACCACCGATCCCACGCACAGCACCGGCACGGCGCCGGCCGGCCGGGACCCCTTCCGGGACGCCGGGCACACCGGGGCCGCCGTGGTCACCGGGGCCGACTCCGGCATCGGCCGGGCGACGGCGGTGCTGCTGGCCATGCGGGGCATGGACGTCGGTATCACGTACAACTCCGACGAGGCCGGCGCGCACCGGACCGCCGAGGAGGTACGGGAGGTGGGGCGCACCGCACACGTCGAGCACCTGGACCTGACCCGGCTGCCGGAGGCCGCGGACGCCGTGGACCGGCTGGCCGAACGGCTCGGCCGGATCGACGTGCTGGTCAACAACGCGGGTGCCGGCACCGCCACCCCCTACCTGGACATCGGCCTGGACACGCTCCGGGAGGTGCTGGACATCAATCTGGCCGGGCCCTTCCTGTGCGGCCAGCGGGCCGCGCGCCACATGATCGACCAGGGCGACGGGGGTCAGATCGTCAACGTCACCAGCGTGCACGAGCACCAGCCCCGGGTGGGGGCGGCCCCGTACTGCGCGGCCAAGGGCGGGCTGGGCCTGCTGACCCAGGTGATGGCGCTGGAACTGGCCGAGCACGGCATCTGCGTCAACGCCGTGGCACCCGGGGAGATCGCCACCCCGATGACGGGCCAGGAGGAGACCGACCCGCACGCGGAGTCCCGGCCCGGTGTCCCGCTGGGACGGCCCGGGGACGCCCGGGAGGTGGCGGCGGTGATCGCCTTCCTGGCCGGCGGGGACGCCGGCTACGTGACCGGGGCGTCCTGGGCCGTGGATGGCGGCATGCTGCGGATGGGTCCGCAGGCGGGCTCCCACCTGGAGAGCGACGCCTGGCGCCGGCCCTGAGGCGCGGGCTGCGAAACAGTGGTTTCGCGAAGTGGGGGGCGGGGACCCGGCCGTGGTGACGAGAGAGGACGGGACCGCGGGACGGACCCTGGTGACCGGCTGGTTCAGTTTCCTGGACGGTGAGGTCACCGCGGGGGACGTGCTGGCGCTGCGCCGGGTGCGGGAGGTTCTGGACCGGGCCGGGCTGCCGTACGACGTGGCGTGGAGACCGGGGTTCCGGCCCGGTCTGCTGTCCCTGGACGATGTCCGGGCCGACGGCTACACCCGGCTGCTGTTCGTCTGCGGGCCGCTGGCCGGCTCGCAGGTGAGCGGCTTGCACCGGCAGTTCTCCCACTGCCGGCGGATCGCGGTGGGGGTGTCGGTGATCGATCCGGCCGATCCGGCGGTGACCGGTTTCCACGAGGTGCTGGCCCGCGACGCGCAGGACCGTCCGGTGACCCGCGATCTCGCGGTGCGGGCTCCGCTGGGGGGCCGGGTGCCGGTCGTCGGGGTGGTTCTCACCGACGGGCAGGGCGAGTACGGGCCGCTGCGGATGCACACCGAGGTCGCCGGGAAGGTCGGTGGCTGGCTCGCCGGCCGCGACTGCGCTCCGGTGGTGCTGCAGACCCGTCTGGACAGCCGGGACGGCATGCTCTGCTCCGAGCCCGAACAGGTCGTGTCGGCGCTGGAGCGCGTGGACACGGTGATCACCGACCGGCTGCACGGGCTGGTGCTGGCGCTGCGGGCGGGAGTGCCGCCGATCGTGATCGACCCGGTCCGGGGCGGGGCGAAGGTGTCCGCACAGGCGCATGCCTGCCGCTGGCCCGCGCTCGTGCCCGGCGAGGCGCTGAGCGCGTCGGTGCTCGACGCCTGGTGGGCGTGGTGTGCGAGCCGGGGCCGGGAGGCGGCCCGGCACCGGCGGGCGGTGCCGGCGGGCGGTCCGGACGCGGCCGACGAACTCGCGGCGCTGCTCGCCTCCGGTGGGACGCGGCCGGCCGCCAGTGCGGTGGCACCCCGGCGCCGGGCCCCCCGCCGGGCGGCCGGCTGACCGTCCCGCCGGGCACGCCCCGCCACCAGCATTGACCAAGGCATTGCGCACCGTACATGCCCTTATTGGCGCCCGAATCGCTCCGGCACGCCCCTTGTGTCCCCCGAATGCGCCCCCTCGCGCTCCCGATGCCGCACCGCCGGTTCCCCGAACTCCTGCGGCACCACCGAGGAAGCCCCTATGCTCCCGAATCACGCAACGAGTCGCCGTCATCACACCTGGTTTCCGTCCCCCGCGGTGCCGGTACGGCCGGGGAAGGCCCCCGGGAGCGCACCGCGTGCCCGCCACGTCCCTCGTCGCCCGGCACCGGGCGCGGGCAGGTCAGCCGCACACACCGACCCCCTCCCGACCCCCACGACCTCCGGAGGATTCCCATGGTCCGAGACGACTCGTCCTCCCGCAGCGGCCGGCGAACCGGCCCCGCCGGGGTCCGGATCGCCGCCCCCGTGCTGGCGGTGTGCGGCGCGGCCCTGACCGCGGCCCTCGCCCCGGCCCCGTCCCGCGCTCCGCTCGCCTGGGCCGCCGCAGGGCTGCTGCTGGCCGCCGCGGTGGCCGCCCTGGCCGCCGAGACGGTGCGCCGCGGGCGGCTCGCCGCCGCCCTGGAGGAGGAGCTCGCCGGACAGCTCGCGGCCGCCGGGCACCTGGCCGGCACGGTCCTGCCCGAGACTCTGGCCCGGGTGCGCGAGGGAGAGCCGCCCTCAGCGGTCTTACCCGGCCCCCCGCCGGCCCCCGGGGACGAACCCCCGCCGGCCGCCGCCCACCGGGAGCTGCTGCGCACGGCGGCGGAGGCGGTGGGGGAAAAGCGCTACCGGCGCGACTCCGCGCTGCGTGCCACCGCGCAACTGGCCTGCCGGGTCCAGAGCGGACTGGACGGTCTGCGCGAGGACCTCACCACCCTTCAGTACCGGCACGGCGACCCCGACGTCCTGGGTGACCTGATGCGGCTGGAGCACACCGTCCGGATGACCGCCAGGGCGGCCACCGGGCTGGCCGTCCTGGCCGGCGGCGACCCCTTCGGGCAGCGGCGCACGCCCGTGCCGCTGCACGACGTGCTGCGGGCCGGCGGCGCCCCGGTGGCCGGCTACCTCCGGGTGGAGCACCGGCCGGCCCCGGAGATCGCGGTGACCGGCCCGGCCGTCGAACCGCTGGTCGCGGTGCTCGCCGAACTGCTGGACAACGCCACCCGCTGGTCGCCGCAGCACACCACCGTCACGGTGAGCTGCGAGGAGATCGCCTCCGGCGTGGAGATCTCGGTGGAGGACCGGGGTCGCGGGCTGGACGAGGAGGCGCGGCGCCGGGCCGGGTTCCTGCTGCACCGCGTCCACCGGTCGGACCCGGGCGCGGACCTGGCGGACCTGGCGGATCCGGGGGGAAGCGTGCGCTCCGGACTGCGAGTGGCCGGCGTGCTCGCCCACCGCGGAAGGCTGCGCGTCTCACTGGGCCGCTCGGTCTGCGGCGGGGTGCGGGCCCTGGTGTTCGTGCCGCACGAACTGCTCACCGCCCTGCCGGAACCGGCCGCCGGGCGGGCGGACCTGCCGGAACCCGCCCCGCCCCCCGCCGGACGGAGCGCGTCATGAGCGCCCGCGGGCACAGCGGCCCGGAGCGCACGCCGGTACCGCTGTACATCATTACCCGGGGCCGTTCCCGGCCCGCGGACCGCTCCGCCCTGGACCCCGCGACCCTGGTGACGGCCCGCTGCGCACCCCGGTCCGGCATGGCCCCGGAGCACGCGGCCGTCCTGCGGCTGTGCGGCCGCCCGCTTGCCGTGGCCGAGGTCTCCGCCCGGCTGGACCTGCCCTTCGGCGCGGCCGGGGTGCTGCTCTCCGACCTGCGGGCCGAGGGCCACGTGGAGCTGCGCGAACCGGGCGCCGCGCGGGCCCGCTCCGGCGACGCGGACGCCGAGATCGCGCTGCTGCGGGCGCTGATAGACGGCCTCCAGCGGCTCTGAGGGAGCTCGCGTCAGTCGGACGATTAGACTCGGCGCCGTGCCTCAGCTACGTCTCGCCCTGAACCAGATCGACTCCCGCGTCGGCGATCTGGCCGGCAATGCCGACGCGGTCCTGCGCTGGACCCGGCACGGCGCCGAGCGGGGGGCCCACCTGGTGGCGTTCCCCGAGATGATGCTCACCGGCTATCCGGTGGAGGATCTGGCGCTGCGCCCCTCCTTCGTGACCGCCTCCCGGGAGGCGCTGCGGTCCCTCGCCGCGCGGCTGGAGACCGAAGGGCTGGGCGAGGTGCCGGTCGTGGTGGGCTACCTCGACCGCGCCGAGCAGGCCCGCCCGGAGTACGGCCGGCCGGCCGGGGCGCCGCAGAACGCCGCCGCGGTGCTGCACGGCGGACAGGTCCGGCTCTCCTTCGCCAAGCACCACCTGCCCAACTACGGCGTCTTCGACGAGTTCCGGTACTTCCTCCCGGGCCGGACGATGCCGGTGATCCGGGTGCGGGGCGTCGACGTGGCGCTCGCCATCTGTGAGGACCTGTGGCAGGACGGCGGGCGGGTGCCGGCCGCCCGGGAGGCCGGCGCCGGGCTGCTGCTGTCGGTCAACGCCTCCCCCTACGAGGTCCACAAGGACGACACCAGGCTGGGGCTGGTCCGCCGCCGGGCCCGGGAGGCCGGCTGCGCGCTGGCCTACCTGGCCACCACGGGCGGACAGGACGACCTCGTCTTCGACGGCGACTCGATCGTCGTCGGCGCGCGGGGCGAGGTCCTGGCCCGAGCACCGCAGTTCGCCGAGGAGTGCCTGCTGGTCGACCTCGACCTGCCGGCCGCCGCGGAGCGCGCCCCCTCCGGTGCCGCGGGGCCGAAGGGCGACGGGCTGCGCATCGAGCACGTGACCCTCTCCGCGGACCCGGCACCGCCGCGCGCGCCGCTGCCCGCCCGCCGGGCGGACGCCCTGGGCGACGAGGAGGAGATGTACGCGGCGCTGGTCACCGGTCTGCGCGCGTACGTCCGCAAGAACGGTTTCGCCTCGGTACTGCTCGGGCTGTCCGGCGGCATCGACTCCGCGCTGTGCGCCGTCATCGCCTGCGACGCACTCGGCGCGGAACACGTGCACGGGGTGTCGATGCCCTCCCGGTACTCCTCGGAGCACTCCCGCGAGGACGCCGCCGAACTGGCGCGGCGCACCGGACTGCACTTCCGGACCGTACCGATCGGGCCGATGTTCGACAGCTACATGGCGGCCCTGGACCTGACGGGGCTGGCCGAGGAGAACCTCCAGGCGCGGCTGCGCGGCACCACCTTGATGGCGCTCTCCAACCAGGAGGGCCACCTCGTCCTCGCTCCGGGCAACAAGAGCGAACTGGCGGTGGGCTACTCGACGCTCTACGGCGACGCGGTGGGCGCCTTCGGCCCCATCAAGGACGTCTACAAGAGCGTCGTGTTCCACCTGGCCAGGTGGCGCAACGCGTCGGCGGCCGGGCGCGGGGAGACGCCGCCGGTCCCGGAGAACTCCATCGCCAAGCCGCCCAGCGCGGAACTGCGGCCGGGCCAGCTGGACACCGACTCGCTGCCCGACTACGAGATCCTGGACCAGGTGCTGGAACGGTACGTGGACCGGGACCAGGGCCACGCCGAGATCGTGGCCGCCGGCTTCGACCCCAAGCTGGTCACCCGGGTGCTGCGCATGGTGGACACCGCGGAGTACAAGCGCCGCCAGTACCCGCCGGGCACCAAGATCTCCCCCAAGGGCTTCGGCAAGGACCGGCGGCTGCCCCTCACCAACCGCTGGCGGGAGGAGGGCTGACGCCCTCCGCTCAGGGGTCCAGCCGGGCGGCCACCGGCCGGTGGTCGCTGCCGGTGGCCGGCAGGGTCCAGGAGGAGACCGGCTCCATCCCGCGGACCAGGATCTGGTCGATGCGGGTCACCGGGAAGGCCGCCGGCCAGCTGAAACCGAAACCCGCCCCGGCGGCCCCCTGGGTGGAGCGCAGCTGCGAGGTGACCGGGGCCAGCGCCCGGTCGTTCATCGTGCCGTTCAGGTCGCCCAGCAGCACCACCCGTTCCAGGTTCTCCGCCGCGATGGCCCGGCCGAGCCGCTCGGCGGCGTCGTCGCGCTGCCCGGCGGTGAACCCGGCCCGGAACTGCACCCGCACCGACGGCAGGTGGGCGATGTAGACGGCGACCTGGCCGTGCGGGGTGTCCACCGTGGACCGCATCGCCCGGGTCCAGCCCATGCCGGTGTCCACCGGACGGACATGGCCGATGGGGTGGCGGCTCCACAGCCCGACGGTGCCCTGGATCCCGTGGTGCGGGTAGGCCTCGGCCAGCTCCCGCTGGTAGATCTCCTGGTGCGCCGACGGCAGCTCCTGGAGTGCCAGCAGGTCGGCCCCGGAGGCGGCCAGTTCGCGGGCGGTGCCGGCGGGGTCGGCGTTGTCGGCGTCCACGTTGTGACTGACCACCATCAGCGCGCCGCCGTCGCCGGTCTTGTCCACCAGCAGTCCGCCGAAGAGGTTCATCCAGACCAGGGCGGGGAGCACCAGGGCCGCCACCGCCGTCAGCGAGCGGCGCAGCAGCGCGGCGGCCAGCAGGACCAGCACCCCGATGCCGACCCAGGGCAGAAAGGTCTGCAGCAGGCTGCCGAGGTTGCCGATGGTGTTGGGCAGCCGGGAGTGCAGCAGCATCAGCAGGGCCAGCAGGACCGCGGCCGCGGCGATCAGCCGGCCGCGGCGCCAGCGGCCCCGGGCATCACCCCAGCGCGCCCTGCCGCGGCCGCCTCCCCGGCCTGCCGGGCGGTCCTCCCCCGGTCCTGCCGGCATCTCCGAGGTCTCCAACCGTGCCATCGTCACCCTCGCTGAACGTTGCCTGGTCGCCCGGTACACGCTATGCGTGTCCGGGCACGTTATGCGAACCCGGACGGGCGCGGACCTCCGGCGGGCTTCCCCCCGGCGGCCCCGGGCCCGCCCCCACCGGGCAGGACGGTCGTCACCGCGGCGCGGGTTCCCGTTCACTGCTGTCGGCCGCCTCCCCTTTCGCCGGACACCGGAGGGTGCGACGATGGAGGCGATCCGGGGACGCCGCAGCGGCGCCTCGAGACGACGAACAGGAGCACTGCGATGACGCAGCACACCTCTGCCCAGGCACGCCCGGAGCAGCCCGGGCTCTACGGGGGCACCAGCAGCCGGCGCATCACCGTCCGGGACATCGCCGCCGCCAAGCAGCGCGGCGAGAAGTGGCCCATGCTGACCGCCTACGACGCCATGACGGCCGGCGTGTTCGACGAGGCCGGCATCCCGGTGATGCTGGTGGGCGACTCGATGGGCAACTGTCACCTGGGCTACGACAGCACAGTGCCGGTGACCCTCGACCAGATCACCATGCTGTCCGCCGCGGTGGTCCGCGGCACCCGGCGGGCGCTGATCGTCGGCGACCTGCCCTTCGGCTCCTACCAGGAAGGCCCCGTCCAGGCTCTGCGCAGCGCCACCCGCCTGATGAAGGAGGCCGGAGTGGGGGCGGTGAAGCTGGAGGGCGGCGAGCGGTCGGCCGAGCAGATCCGGCTGCTGGTGGAGTCCGGCATCCCGGTGATGGCCCACGTGGGTCTCACCCCGCAGTCCGTCCACGCCTACGGAGGGCACCCCGTGCAGGGCCGCGGCGAGGAGGCCGCGCAGCAGCTGCTGCGGGACGCCAAGGCCGTGCAGGCCGCGGGCGCCTTCGCGGTGGTGCTGGAGCTCGTGCCGGCCGGGCTGGCCGCCGAGGTGACCGGCGGCCTGGACATCCCGACCGTGGGGATAGGCGCCGGCGCCGACTGCGACGCCCAGGTGCTGGTGTGGACCGACATGGCGGGCCTGACCGACTGGCCCGGCGGCCGGATGCCGCGGTTCGTCAAGCAGTACGCCCAGCTGCGGCAGACCCTGGGCGACGCGGCCAAGGCGTTCGCCGAGGACGTGGTGGGCGGCGCCTACCCCGCCGAGCAGCACAGCTTCCGCTGACCGCCACGGGCCGGGGCGCGCGGATCAGCGCGGCGTCCCGGGCCCGGGGGGGGGGGGCCGGNGCCCGGCGGATCTGGAACCACGCCAGGTTCGAGGTGAGTCCGGCCAGCAGCACCCACACGATCCCCAGCCAGCTGCCCTGGACGAACGAGATCACGGCGGCCGTGGTGGCCAGTGCGCACAGGATCAGGGCGTAGACGGCGAGGCGGGGCATGGAAGGGCTCCCGGGGTCGGGGAAGGACGTACCCGCCCATTGTCCCCGACGGCCGGCCCCGCCCGTGCGGCGGGACCGGCCGGGGCGGGACCGGCCGGGTGCCGGCTGTCAGATGTCGGTGAGCCGGATCCCCGCGTGCGCCTTGTAGCGGCGGTTGACCGAGATGAGGTTGGCCACCAGGGACTCCACCTGGTGGGCGTTGCGCAGCCGGCCGGCGAACACCCCGCGCATGCCGGGGATCAGGGAGGCGAGGGCCTGCACGATCTCGCAGTCGGCGCGCACCTCGCCGAGCACCATGACATCGGTCTCGATCCGCTCGGTCTCCGGGTCCTGCAGCAGCACCGCCGACAGGTGGTGGAAGGCCGCGGTGACCCGGGACCCGGGCAGCAGCGCGGCTGCCTGCTCCGCCGCGCTGCCCTCCTCGGGGACGACGGCGTAGGCGCCCTTCTTGTCGAACCCCAGCGGGTTCACGCAGTCCACCACCAGCTTCCCCGTGAGCTCGTCGCGCAGCGAGCGCAGCGTCTGCTCGTGGCCATCCCAGGGCACGGCGACGATCACCACGTCGCTGCGGCGCGCGCACTCGGCGTTGTCCGCGCCCTCGACGCCGTGGCCCAGTTCGGCGGCGGCGGCACGGGCCCGTTCGGCGGCCCGGGAACCGATGATCACCCGCTGCCCGGCCCTGGCCAGCCGGTAGGCCAGGCCACGGCCCTGGTCCCCGGTCCCGCCGAGCACCCCGACCACGAGTCCGGAGACATCGGGCAGCTCCCAGGGGTCCTTGGCGGTCTTCTTGGCGGTGTCGCTGGAGGTCATGCCCCGATCCTGCCACCCGCCCCCGCCCGGTGCCCGGCGGCCCCCGGGGACCGGAGCGCGCGGAGGCGTGGGAGGCGCCCGGGAGGGGGAGAGTGACAGGGGACTGTCCCGTCATCCCCGGCGTAACGGGCTGAGCGGCGGCGGGGGCGAGGCGGGGAGGTACCCGGGTGCGCCGTACCACCGAACTGCTGCTGGGCGGGGCCGTGCTGCTGACGGCCGGACTGCTCCTGCGGCTGCTGACCGGCGGCGCGCAGCACCGCGTGGGGCTGGGGGACGCGGGTGTGGTCCTGATGGTGGTCGGCGGCCTGGAACTGCTCTACGGCCTCTATCTGGTGGTGCGCAGGTGAGGCGGGGCGGGGTCGGTGGTCAGGACCGGGTCTCGCCGGACGGCGGTCCCTCCGGCGGCGGGGCCTCGTCCTCGTCGTGCCAGCGCGGGTCGGTCTGCCACTCCAGGTTGCGCTCGTGCGCGGTCTCCATCGCGCGGGCCGCCTCTGCGCGCGTGCCGTAGGGGCCGAACCGGTCCTTGGCGGGGCACTCCGGGCCTTCCTCGACCTTCTGGTGCCGCAGACAGTAGTACCACTCGCCGGGGAGCCCGGCCGCCTTGCGCCTGAAGAGAGCCATACCGTCATCCTGCCCGAAACAGCGGTCCGCAGCGCCTCGTAGACTCTCCGGTATGGCTGGCCAGTCTCTCCTTGTTCCCGGCACGATCTCGCCGAAGCGCTCCGTCCCGTCCTCGATTCCGCGCCCCGAGTACGTGGGACGCAAGGCTCCGACTCCCTACACCGGGCCGGAGGTGCTGGACGCGGAGACCATCGAGCGGATGCGCGTCGCGGGGCGGCTCTCCGCGCGGGCGCTGGCCGAGACGGCCTCGCACATCGCCCCCGGCGTGACCACCGACCGGCTCGACGAGATCGCGCACTCCTTCCTGTGCGACCACGGCGCCTACCCCTCGACGCTGGGCTACCGGGGATTCCCCAAGTCGCTGTGCACCTCGGTGAACGAGGTCATCTGCCACGGCATCCCGGACTCCACGGTGCTGCACGAGGGCGACATCGTGAACCTGGACATCACCGCTTACATCGGCGGGGTGCACGGCGACAACAACGCCACCTATTTCGTGGGCGGCGAGGAGGCGGTGGACGAGGAGTCCCGCCTGCTGGTGGAGCGCACCCGGGAGTCGCTGAACCGGGCGATCAAGGCGGTCCGGCCGGGCCGGCAGATCAATGTGATCGGGCGGGTCATCGAGTCCTACGCCAAGCGCTTCGGCTACGGCGTGGTGCGGGACTTCACCGGGCACGGGATCAATACCTCGTTCCACTCGGGCCTGATCATCCCGCACTACGACGCCCCCGAGGCCACCACTGTGATACAGCCCGGCATGACGTTCACCATCGAGCCGATGCTGACGCTGGGCACCCACGAGTGGGAGATGTGGGCGGACGAGTGGACCGTGGTGACCAAGGACCGCAGGCGTACGGCCCAGTTCGAGCACACGCTGCTGGTGACCGACTCCGGAGCGGAGATTCTCACCCTGCCCTGACCTGCGGGGCCGCCCCGGGCGCAACCTTGACTTAGGTATACCTAAGTAGCCAGTATGGAGGGAGCGGCAGTCTGCCGTTTCCCTCCCCACGGCCCGGAAGGCCCCGCCATGACCGTTCACGCCCCCGTCGCGTTCTCCGACCTCATACGTGAGGCCTCCCACGCCCAGCACACGGAGGCGGAGAACTCGGCCTTCATGAGCGAGATGCTCGCCGGGAAGCTGGGCGTGGAGGCCTACCGGCGGTACACCGGGCAGTTGTGGTTCATCTACCGGGCCCTGGAAGGTCCCGTCGACCGCCTCGCGGACGACCCGGTCGCGGGGCCCTTCGTGCGACCCGAGCTCGCCCGCACCCCCGCTCTGGAGCGGGATCTCGACCACCTGCACGGCGGCCCGGGATGGCGGGACGGCCTGACGCCGCTGCCGGCCACCGAAAGGTACGCGGCACGCATCCTCGAGGTCGCCCGCGACTGGCCGGGCGGCTATGTCGCCCATCACTACACCCGCTATCTGGGCGACCTCTCGGGCGGCCAGGTGATCCGCGGTACCGCGGAGAAGACCTGGGGGTTCGCCCACAAGGGCGACGGCGTCCGGTTCTACGTCTTCGACGCGATCGACAACCCCGCGGCCTTCAAGCGCGAGTACCGGGCACTGCTGGACGCTCTCCCGGCCGACGGGCCCGAGCGGCTGCGCATCGTGGACGAGTGCAAGCGCGCCTTCGCGCTGAACACCGCCCTCTTCCGGGCACTGGGCGACACCACCGGCTGACGCCGCGACGCTCCCCCACACCGCACCTCCCTGCCGGGAAGCATCAGCTCAGTTCCCGGATGCGGCGCGATGCTGGAGGACAGCAGTTGAGCAGTGACCGCCCGCACCGACACCCGTCCGGCGAAAGGGCCCCGTCCTGTGACGTCCTCCCGTCCCGCGCTGTCCTGGCTGGCCGACGCCGTCATCACCGCCGACGGCTTCGGCTACGGCATCTTCGCGCTGCCGGACCGATGAGCAGGGGGCTCGCGGGTGCGGGCCGACGAGAAGAAGGACGAGCGGGGCCCGCCGGTACCGGCCGGCGTGCCCTCGTTCCGGCGGCCGGACCGAGGTGGTCACCTACTGCTGCCGCATCCGGGCACCCCGCTGATCGTGCCGCGCCGTGGGGAGGCGTGGGGCGGCTCGCCGCACTGCGGCGCACGGACGGGCGGATCCGGCCTCGAAGAGGACACCTTCGGATAAGTTCAGGCGAACCGGAGCCGAACGGAAGGTGGATCCCCTAGGCTGCTTGCGGCACGGCGCGCCGGCAAGGGGAGATGCGGGACGCGCCGTCTTTCACGCAATGACGGAACGCAGACCTGGGGGGTCCATGCGTCATTCCAGCATTCCGCAGACCGCTGCCGAACCCCGCGACGCCACCCCCGCGCCGCTCCCGGCGGACGGGCCGGCGCGGGAGAAGGCGGCCTGGTACGCCCCGGCGGCCGCGGCCGCGGACACCCTCGGGGTCCTCGTCCCGGTACTGGTGGTCTTCCACACCGCCGGGGAGTCCCGGCCGGTGCTCGCCGCCGCCGTCGCCACCGTGGCCTGGCTCGGCGTCAGGGTCGCGCACGGCCGTTACCGGCCACGTGCGGTGGGCGAGTCGCGCGGGCTGCTGGCCGCCGTGCACGACTGGCTGATCCTGGCCGGTCTGCTGGCCGTGTTACGCGTCGTCACCGGCGAGAGTTCCGCCCTGCCGACCGCGGTGGCCGCGCTGGCCCCGTCCCTGGCCGTCACCGGGCTCGCCACCGCCCTGATCCACGCCCACTTGAGGGGGCTGCGGCGCCAGGCGCGCGCGGTGCGCCGGGTACTGGTCGTCGGGCAGGCCGGGCCGGCCGACGCGGTGACCGGCCAGCTGGCCGCCCGCACCGACCACGCGTATGTCGTCGTCGGCGCCGTGCGGGCCGGCGAGGCACCGCTGACCTGCGGGGTGCCGGAGCTGGGCCGGCTGCCGGCCGAGGACCCGGGGACCGTCACCGGCCCGGACGGCAGCGTCGTCCTGCGCGCCGCCCGCGCGCAGCAGGCCGGTCTGGTGCTGGTGACGCCCGGCACACTGCTCACCGGCGAGCGGCTGCGGCGGCTGTCCTGGGTGGTGCAGGACGCCGGGCTGCCCCTGGCCGTCGCCTCGGGGCTCACCGAGGTGGCGCGCGGGCGGGTCCGGGTCTCCACACCCGCCGGGCTGAATCTGCTGCACCTCACCCCTCCGGTACGGAGCGGACCGCGGCTGATGGTGAAGTACGGGCTGGACCGGACCGGCGCCGCGGTGGGGCTGGTGCTGCTGTCGCCGCTGCTGCTGGCGCTGGCACTGGCCGTGCGGCTGGACTCTCCCGGGCCCGTGCTGTACCGGCAGACCCGCATCGGCCACCGGGGGAAGCCGTTCACCATGTGGAAGTTCCGCAGCATGGTAACCGGCGCCGACCGGCTGCGCTCCTCGCTGGAGGACGCCAACGAGCAGAGCGGCCCGCGCTTCAAGATGCGCCGTGACCCTCGGATCACCCGCCTCGGCCGGTTCCTCCGGAGCAGTTCACTGGACGAGCTGCCGCAGCTGGTGAACGTGGCGCGCGGAGAGATGTCGCTGGTGGGACCGCGGCCCCCGCTGCCGGAGGAGGTGGCCGCCTACGACGGGGTGGAGCTGCGCCGGCTGTGCGTCAGGCCGGGCATCACCGGGCTGTGGCAGGTCAGCGGCCGGTCGGAGCTGTCCTGGGACGAGTCGCTGGCACTGGATCTGTCCTACACCGACAACTGGTCGGTGGCGGGAGACCTGGACGTGCTGGCCCGGACCCTGCGAGCCGTGGCCGGCGGCCGCGGCGCCTACTAGGGGCAGCCGTGCTCCAGCCACCACTGATAGGTCTCCCGCACACCGAGCCCCAGCGGGACGCGGGGGGCAAAGCCCAGCTTCCGGAGCCGGGTGACGTCCAGCAGCTTGCGCGGCGTGCCGTCCGGGCGGCTGGTGTCCCAGCCGATGCGCCCGGTGTACCCGACGGCCCCGGCGACCGTCGCGGCCAGTTCCGCGATCGTCACATCGCTGCCGCAGCCCACGTTGAGCGGCAGCCCGTCGTCATAGCCGCGCAGCAGCAGCAGGCAGGCGCGCGCCAGGTCGTCGCTGTGCAGGAACTCCCGGCGCGGGGTGCCGCTGCCCCACAGCACCGCCTCCTCCCGTCCGCCCCGCTTCGCCTCGTGGAAGCGCCGGATCAGGGCGGGCAGCACGTGGGAGTTCTCCGGGTCGAAGGAGTCCCCGGGCCCGTAGAGGTTGGTGGGCATCGCCGATATCCAGGACCGGCCGAACTGCCGCCGGTAGGAACGCACCTGCGATATCCCGGCGATCTTGGCGAGGGCGTACGGCTCGTTGGTCGGCTCCAGCGGGCCGGTCAGCAGCGCCTCCTCGGTGATGGGCTGCGGCGCGTGCTTGGGGTAGATGCACGAGGACCCCAGGAACAGCAGCCGGTTCACACCGGCGGCGTGCGCGCCGGACATCACGCTGAGCTGGATGCGGAGGTTGTCCTCCAGGAACGGCACCGGAAAGCGCTGGTTGGCCATGATGCCTCCGACCCGGGCGGCGGCGAGCACCACCGCGTCGGGGCGTGCGTCCCGCAGGAAGGCCCCGGTCCGGGCGGCGTCGCGCAGGTCGAGCTCGTCCCGCGTGCGGGTGATCACCTCGTACCCCTCGGCCGCCAGCAGGCGGGCGATCGCGGAGCCCACCAGGCCCCGGTGTCCGGCGACGAAGATACGGGCCCCGGAGGGCAGCAGGCCGCGAGAGGTGTCGGCAGTCATGGCCCCGGATTCTGCCATCAGGCCGTGGACCGATGCCGCGAAAGAAGAAAAGTCACGTGTTGTCAGCACTCTTCGTCTTCACGATCATCCCTGTGGGGGGAACAGTCATGGGCAAGACCGCACTGATCACCGGAGTGACGGGCCAGGACGGCTCATACCTCGCCGAACTGCTGCTGTCCAAGGGGTACACCGTGCACGGGCTGGTGCGGCGCTCCTCCTCCTTCAACACCGAGCGGCTCGATCACATCTACCAGGGGCCCCAGGATCCCGGGCGCACCCTGGTGCTGCACCACGCCGACCTCTCCGACGGGGTGGCACTGGTGAACCTGCTGCGGGAGATCGAGCCGGACGAGGTGTACAACCTCGGCGCGCAGTCGCACGTGCGGGTCTCCTTCGACGCTCCGCTCTACACCGGGGACGTCACCGGGCTGGGGGCCCTGCGGCTGCTGGAGGCCATCCGGGCCAGCGGCGTGCGGACCCGCATCTACCAGGCGTCCTCCTCCGAGATGTTCGGTGCCGCGCCGCCGCCGCAGCACGAGGCCACGCCGTTCCACCCCCGCAGCCCGTACGGCTGCGCGAAGGTCTTCAGTTACTGGGCGACCGTCAACTACCGCGAAGCGTATGACCAGTTCGCCGTCAACGGCATTCTGTTCAACCACGAGTCGCCGCGCCGCGGCGAGACCTTCGTGACGCGCAAGATCACCCGGGCGGTGGCCCGGATCCGCGCGGGGCTCCAGGACCGGCTGTACATGGGGAACCTGGACGCGGTCCGCGACTGGGGCTACGCCCCCGAGTACGTCGAGGCGATGTGGCGGATGCTCCAGCAGGACGAACCGGACGACTACGTGGTGGCCACCGGCGACGCGGCCACCGTCCGCCAGTTCCTGGAGGTGGCCTTCGGAGCGGCGGACCTGGAGTGGGGGGCCTACGTGCGCTTCGACCCGAAGTACGAGCGGCCCAGCGAGGTGGACGCCCTGATCGGCGACGCGGGCAAGGCCCGCCGGGAGCTGGGGTGGGAGCCGGTGGTGCGCTGGCGGGAACTGGCCCGGCTCATGGTGGAGGCCGACATCGAGGCGCTGGACGCCGAGCTGAGCGGCCGGAGGGTGCGCATCGACCGCTGAGCGCCCCCGCGCACTCGCGGGTCCACCCGGAAATCTCCTGCACCAACCGGCCCCGGGCGTTGGCCGATACGCCGGACGGCGCCCGGTGCCCACCCATAGTCTGCCGGACAGGCAGCCGCACATCAGGGCCCCGTCCCCACCGGGCGGGCCGCGGAACACCTACCGGGGCGCGAGCCCTCTGGGGGAGAACATGAGAAAGATGGGGGCCACCGCCGCCGTTCTGGTACTGGCGGCCGGTGCCGCGATCGGTGTCGGAGGAGCGCCGGACGTCGCGCCGGCCACGGCACTGACGCCGCCGGTCGCGATGACCGCCGACGAACTGCCCACCTGGCAGACCAACGGCATCGTGCACGCGCTGGCGGAGGCCGACGGCGTGGTGTACGCCGGCGGCACCTTCTCCACGGTGCGCCCGCCCGGGGCCGCTCCCGGCACCCAGGAGCAGCCGGCCGTCAACTTCGTCGCCCTGGACGCGGCGACCGGCGAACCGACCGGCTGCGAGATCTCGTTCACCGTCGGTTCCGGCACCGCGACGGTGCGGGCGCTGGAGGTCTCGCCGGACGGCTCGACGCTGTACGCCGGAGGTTTCTTCGGTTCCGTCAACGGCACCGGCGCCTCCAGCGTGGCCGCCTTCGACACCGCGACCTGCGAGCGTCTGCCGTTCCCGGTGGCCGCGTCGGGCACCGTGCGCGCGCTGGCCGCGAGCGACGACCGCCTCTACCTGGCGGGCGATTTCGGCCAGGTCAACGGGCAGTCCCGGCAGCGCTTCGCCGCGGTGGACACCGCGGGGGCCCTGACCGGCTGGGTGGCGAACGCCGACGAGGTCGGCCGCGCGGTGGTGGTCACCCCGGACGGGCAGAACGTCATCCTGGGCGGCGACTTCTTCAGGATCAACGGCGCCAATACGCACGCGCTGGCCGTGGTCGACGCGCAGACCGGGGCGAACACCCGGAACTATCCGCTCGGATTCATCGAGACCCGGTCGGTGGTCATGGACCTCACCACCGACGAGACCGGCTTCTACACCGGCAACGAGGGGACCGGCGGCGGCGTGTTCGACGGCCGGATCGCCCTGGATCTGGACACCTTCGACCAGCGCTGGCGCGACACCTGCCTGGGCGCCACCCAGGCCGTCGTGGTGTACAAGAAGGTCCTCTACAGCGGCCACCACGCCCACGACTGCTCCAGCATGGGGGCGTTCCCCAACCAGGAGCGCTACCACCTGTTCGCCCAGTCCGTGGACGACCCGCAACTGCTGGGCTGGTTCCCCGACACCAACGACGGTCTCGGCGAGGCCCTGGGCCCGCGCGTCATGGCCGTCTCGGAGGACCACCCGACCGACGGGCGGGACTTCCTGTGGGTCGGCGGCGGATTCACCACGGTCAACGGCAGCCCGCAGTGGGGGCTGACCCGGTTCGCCGACTCGCCCGACACCGGCAACCCCGTCACCCCGGAGGCGCACGCCTTCAGTACCACCCCCGGCGAGATCGAGGTGACCTGGCGTTCCAGTCTGGACCTGGACGACAGCCTGCTCACCTACCACGTGTACCGGAACGGCGGCGGCACCCCGGTCCACACCGTGCAGGGCCACTCGCTGCCGTGGGAACGGCCGCAGCTGTCCTTCACCGACACCGATGTCACCGAGGGACAGTCCTACAGCTACCGGGTCCGGGCCACCGACGGCGCCGGGAACGCCAGTGCGCTGTCCCCGCCGGTCTCCGCGACGGTCACGAGCAGCGGCCACCCCTACGCCGACGCCGTGCTGGCCGACAACCCGCAGTTCTACTGGCGCCTGGACGAGACGGCCGGTAACTTCGCCTCCGACGCCTCCGGCAACAACCACAGCGGCGTGCACCGCGGCGGCCCCCAGCGCGGGGTCACCCCGGCGGCGGTACCGGGGCCGGACGCCGCCGCCCTCCGGCACAACGGCAGCACGACCTACACCTACAGCGACCACGGCTACACGGCACCCAACCAGTTCACCCTGGAGACCTGGTTCCGCACCGACACGAACAGCGGCGGCCGGCTCATCGGCTTCGGCAACCGCATCCTGCAGAACAGCAGCAGCCGGGACCGGCACATCTACATGACCGACTCCGGACAGCTCGTCTTCGGTGTCTACCCGGGCGCCTACCGGACCATCACCACGCCGGCGTCCTACAACGACGGCCAGTGGCACCACGTCGTGGCGACGCTGGGCAGCAACGGCATGCGGCTGTACGTCGACGGGCAGCTGCGGGCGTCCAACATCGTGTGGACCTCCGGCCAGAACTACAACGTGAAGGGCTACTGGCGCATCGGCGGCGACGGCATGGGCAACTGGCCGTCCCGGCCCAGCAGCCACTACTTCGCCGGCGACCTGGACGAGACCGCCGTCTACCACCACACGCTGTCCGCCGCCCGGGTCGCCGCCCACTACCAGGCGGCATCCGCGCCGATGGACACCGTCACCCAGGTGGCACCGGTCGCCGACACCTACGTCAACCAGGCGGCGGCCGGGACGGTGCACGGCACCCATCAGCAGCTCGCGGTGCGCGGGACCTCGCGGTACGAGAGCTATCTGCGGTTCGAGGTTCCCCAGGCCCCGCCCGGCACGGTGCTCAAGAGCGCGGCGCTGCGTGTGCGTCTCACCTCCGACTCGTACGCCGGGAGCACCGACGACCACCACGTGGTGCCGGTGACCGGCAGCTGGAGCGAGGCCACCACCAGCTGGAACAACCGGCCCGCCGTGGACGCCGGGCAGGTGCTGGGCACCCTCAGCGGGGCCGACACGCCCGGGAGTATGCATACGGTGCCGCTGGACACCGCCGCGGTGGCCTCCGCGCCGAACGGCGAGATCGACCTGGCACTGATCAGCGAGGGCACCACCAGCTTGTGGCTGTGGTCCCGCGAGGCGTCGCAGAGCAGCTACGCCCCGCAGCTCGTCCTCACCTTCGGGGCACCGTGATGCGCGGTGGCCCGAAGAGCGCCGCGGTGGCCCTCCTGGCCGCCGCGGCGCTGCTCGCCGGCTGCTCGGCCGGCGGCGACGCCGAGGACGCCGGCCGGGCGGCCGCGCAAAGCCCCGCAGGCCAGGAGACGGAAGGACCGGTCGCGGGACCCGAGGAGCGGGACGCGGAGGAACGCGGCGGGGACACGGACGCCTCCGGCCCCGCGGACGGCACTGCCCCTCCCGGCGCCTCGTCCCCGGAGCCCGGACCGGCCGACGGCACCCGCAGTTTCGCCGACGAGGAACAGGAGTTCCTCGCGGACCGGGTGCCCGAGGGAGCCGATCCGGGGGCGCTCCTGGAACTGGGCACGGAGGCCTGCGAGCGCATCGGGTATCTGCGGCGGCACGACCGCCCCGGAGCCGTGGAGGCGCTGCGGGACGGCGAGATCCCGCACGCCGAGGACGCCGTCACGCATCTGTGCCCCCAGTACGCGGACCTGCTGAAGGACGCACGGAAGGATTCCTGACCACATGGCCAAGCTGCCCATCGTCGTGGCGATACCCACCAAGAACGAGGCGGAGAACATCACCGGCACGGTGCGGTCCGTCATCGGCCACTTCGCGTCGGTCGTCGTCGTCGACTCCGACAGCACCGACGACACCCGCGCCCTGGCCAAGGCCGAGGGCGCCGAGGTCGTCCCGTACACCTGGGACGGGAAGTACCCGAAGAAGAAGCAGTGGTGCCTGGAGAACGTGGAGCCGGAACGCGACTGGCTGCTCTTCCTGGACGGCGACGAGACACCCAGCCCCGAGCTGCTGGCCGAGCTGCGGCGGATCTTCCTCGACGGCCGCCCGGTGAAACCGGCCGCCTTCGACATTCCGCTGGGCTACTGGTTCGGCGGGAAGCGGCTGCGGCACGGCTACACCATCGTCAAGCGCGCCCTGCTGGACCGGACCCGCTGCCGTTTCCCGGAGCCCGGTGACCTCGCGGCACCGGGCATGGGCGAGCAGGAGGGGCACTACCAGCCTCTGGCGGAGAGCGTGCACCGGCTCAAGGCACCGATCGAGCACCGGGACCTGGACCCGGTGCGCACCTGGTTCGACCGGCACAACCGCTACTCCGACTGGGAGGCGTGGCTGGAGCACCACCCGGAGGTCCGTGAGGAGATCCGCGGCGCGAAGACCCGTCAGGGGCAGCTGTTCCACCGGATGCCGCTCAAGCCCCTGGTGTCCTTCGCCTACGCCTACGGTTTCAAGCGGGGCTTCCTGGACGGCCGGGCGGGACTGGACTACGCCCTGGCGATGAGTTTCTACCGCTGGCAGATCGGGCTCAAGGCACGCGAGCCGGCTCAGTCGGCCGGGGACGACGCCGGGCCGCCCGGTGCCCCCACCCGCCGGTAGATCTCCAGCAGCGCGTCGGTCACCGCGTCGATGGTGAAACCGTCGCGCACCAGCTGCCAGGCGGCCTGCGAGGCCTTCTCGTGGGCCGCCGGCTCCAGCAGCTCCAGCACGGCCCGGCCGATCAGCGGGCCGTTGTCACCGTCCGGCACGCCGGCCACCACCCGTCCGGCCCCGGCACGTTCGATGTCCGGGGCCAGCCCGGTGGTGGCGGTGACCACCACCGGTGTGCCGACCGACATGGCCTCCAGCACGGAGACCGAGAAGGCGTCCTGAACGGACGGCAGGACGAAGACGTCGGCCCGGCGGAGCCGGTCGAAGACCTCGGGGCCGTCCAGCGCGCCGAGGTGCTCCAGGGAACCGGCCACCCCCAGCCGTTCGGCGAGCTCCAGCGTGCCGGCCAGCGCCCCGGTGTCCGGTCCGGCCAGTACGAAGCGCGCACCGGGATGCCGGGCGAGGACGGCGGGCATCGCGGCGACGAAGTCCTGCGGACGCTTCCCCTCCTGGATGCGGGCCAGGTAGAGGACGGTCGGCGGGCCGCCGGACGCCGAGGCCCGCCGGTGTGGCAGCCACTGCTGCGGGCGGACCCCGTTGACCAGCCGGAACGACGGGGCGATGGGCTCCGGGGCGACCACGGCGGCGGTCTCCCGGCGTTCCCGCTCCGTCAGGTACAGGACGGCGTCGGCCTTCCGGAGCACCCGCCGCGTCCCCAGGGTGTCCACCAGTCGCGCCACCGGCTTCTCGGTCGGGTCGACCATGCCGTGGGTCTGGAGCACCAGCGGACGTCCGGCGCGCAGCGCCAGCAGGGCGAACGGCAGGGTGACCAGATCCCGCATCAGGTGCACGTGCACAAGGTCCGCGGAGCGGATGAAGGACCACGCGCGGGCCAGCAGGGCCGGGGAGGTGATGCCGCTGACCTCGAAGCGCGGCAGCACGTGCCGGGCCCGGAAGAGCTTGACCGGGACGCCGTCCACCGTCCGCGGCAGCGGCCCCTCGAACCCGTCCCCCAGCGCGAGTACCACCGCCTGTTCGCCGCGGGCCCGCAGTTCGCGGGTGAGGTTCAGGGCGACCCTGGTGGGCCCCCCGAACGCGTGTGTCGGCGTGTGCAGTGTGACGACATGCAGAACTCTCATGGACCCGCTCCCCTCCCGGGCCCGCTCGTCCTCCCCATGGCACGGCGCCCGGCCGTCAGCCTAGCGGCCGGGGCCCCGGCCCGTGGCCGTGTCAGCGATAGACTTGCCGCCTTGCCGGAGCGGGGCGGACGGGGGCGGTTGGGGTGCCGGTCGAACTGGAGGAGCGCTCTCCCGGCGCCCCCCGGGCCGTGCTGTCCAGGCCGCTGTCCGTGCCGCTGGTGGCCGGGGTGGTGGGCATCCTCCCGCTGGCCGTGACCGCCCAGCCCGGGGAGGGCGTGCGGGACGCCACCTTCTGGTTACAGCTGGTGGTGGCCTGCTACGCGGGCGCCCGGCTGTGCGCGATGGTGCTCTCCGGCCGCCGCCGCCTCGTCCAGGGGGCGTTCTGGCTGTTCTGCTACCTCGCGATGGGTATCGCGCCGCTCGCGCAGAGCGTGCTGGGGCGCGACCCGACGCCGGTCCTCGGCCCGCGCTCGGACACCATGCTGGCCACCGCCCTGGTGCTGGCGGGAATGATCGCCTTCGATCTGGGCGCCCTGCTGGCCCGGCACCGGCCCGCTCTCGGCGGGACGTCGTCGGCCCGCCCCACGGTGCACCGGCGCCGGCTGTATCTGCTGGTCGCCCTGGCCGCTTCGGGCAGTGTGCTGCTCATCGTGCAACTGGGCGGCCCCGCGGTGTTCTTCAGCAGCCGGCAGGAGATCGGCGCGAGCCTGGCGGAGGCCACGGGCGCGTCGCCGGACGGCTTCGCCGGGGAGGCCGGCAACGCGCTGCTGCGGGGCTTCGGGACGGTGCCCGCACTGCTGGCACTGCTGTTCATGACCCGCTGGCTGGTCACCTCGCGCAGCGCCCGCCGCCGGCCGTCGGTGCTCCTCCCCTGGGCCGGGCTGCTGGTTCTGAACATCATCGTGAACAACCCGGTGTCCAATCCCCGTTACTGGTTCCTCACCGTGCTGTTCGCGCTGCTGTTCACCGTCTTTCCCCGCAGTCCGGTGATGTACCGGGCCTCGCTGGCCCTCGGGGTGGTCATCGCCCTGCTGGTGTTCCCGTTCACCGACCGGTTCCGCTACGACGAGGAGGGCCACCGCCCGGTGGACGCCGACTCCCTGATGGAACCGCTGGTGATCAAGGACTACGACCAGGTCGGGATGTTCGCCAACACGATCACCTACGCCCAGGACGGCAACGGCCACACCTTCGGCCGGCAGGTCGCCGGGGCGGCGCTGTTCTTCGTGCCGCGCCCGCTGTGGGAGGGGAAGCCGGAGGACACCGGTTTCCTGGTCGGCGGGTGGATGGGCACCAGCAGCGCCAATCTGTCCTCCCCGCTGTGGGCCGAACTGTGGCTGGACTTCGGTCCGCTGGGCATGACGCTGGGTTTCCTCGGCGTGGGGTATCTCGCGGCCCGCGCCGACCGGCACTACGTGCGGTACACGGTCGAGGACCTCTCCCCCGGCAATGTGCTGGCCGTGGTGGTGCCGCTGGTGGCCGGCTACAGCTTCATCCTGCTGCGCGGTTCGCTGCTGCAGGCGTCGGGACGGATCGGCATCGCGCTGCTGTGCCTCGCCCTGGTCACCACCTTCCGCCGTGACCGGGACCGGCAGCTGACCTGACCGCGCCCTCCCCGGTCCGGGACCGGGGAGGGCGGGGCGGCGCCGTCAGCCGCGCAGTTCGGCGGTACAGCACTTCACGCTGCCGCCCCCCTTGAGGAGTTCGGTGAGGTCGACGGGCACCGGCTCGTAGCCGCGCTGCCGCAGCGGCTCGAACAGCCCTTGGGCGGCCTGCGGGAGCAGTACGTGGTGACCGTCGGAGACGGCGTTGAGCCCCAGCGCCAGGGCGTCCGCCTCCTCGGCGAGCACCGCGTCGGGGAAGAGCCCGGCGAGCACCGCGCGGCTGCCGGGTGAGAACGCGGCCGGGTAGTACATCACCGCGTCGTCCCGGGTGTCGTCGAGCACGGCCAGGGCGGTATCCAGGTGGTAGAAGCGCGGATCGACCAGGTCGAGCCCGATCACCGGCCGCCCGAAGAACTCCTGCGCCTCCGGGTGCGACAGCGGGCTGCTGCGGAACCCGCGGCCGGCCAGCAGCCAGGAGGCGGTGACCGCGAAGTCTCCCTCCCCCTCGTTGATGTGCTGCGGCTCGCGGACGTCTCCGAAGCCCTGCTCCTCGTACCAGGCCCGGTGCACCCGGGCCTCACCCATCCGCTCCGGGTGTGCGAACCGGGCCCCGAGCACCCGGCCGTCCACGACGGTGGCGCCGTTGGCCGCGTAGACCATGTCCGGGAGCTCGGGCCGCGGCACCAGCTCGTCCACGGTGTGTCCCAGCGACCGGAAGCGGTCGCGCAGGCTCTCCCACTGCGCGACCGCCAGCGGCACGTCCACCGGTTTCGCCGGATCCATCCAGGGATTGATCGAGTAGGTGATCCGGAAGTACTCCGGCGGACACATCAGATAGCGGCGGGCTGCGTACATCGAGCTCTCCTCACCTGGTCGGTGCGCACGATGAGCCCATAGTGAGGCCGGACCGGCCGGAATTCCTCCACCCGTACGGAGGAATCCTGGCCGTCCTCACCCGTTCGGCGTCAGCCGCCGGTGTCCCGCCCGCCTCAGCGGCGGGAGCGCAGCTTCTCCAGCAGCTCGCGCTTCCGGGCGGCCGGGTCCGGGCGGGAGCCGGCGCCCGCGCCGTTACGGCCGGCGCGCAGCTGCCCGCGGGAAAGGTGACTGCGGGTGCCGCCGACACCCAGCAGGTTTCTTCCGCGTCCCCTGCTCATGGCGGTCCTCCTTCTGTCCGGGTACCGCTCGTTGGTGCACCTTCAATGCGCAACGAGACGTATCGTCTCGTCAAGACGGAACGTCTCGCTAGACTTCCGGACATGACGCCTCCCTCCCCCGCCGCCGGGCGCGCCCCGGACCGCTCGCGGCAGAATCCCCGTTCCCGCCAGGCCATCTTCGACGCCGCCCTGCGGCTCGTCGGCGAGCTCGGCTACGAGAAGCTGACCATCGAGGCCATCGCCGCCCGGGCCGGGGTCGGCAAGCAGACGATCTACCGCTGGTGGCCGTCGAAGGCGGCGGTGCTGCTCGACGCCTTCACCGCCGTGACCGAGCGGCCCGGCAACCAGGGCGGGCTGGCCGACACCGGCGACCTGGAGGCCGACCTCAAGGCGGTGCTGCGGGCCACCGTGGACGAATTCAACGACCCGGCCTTCGAGGCCCCCTACCGGGCCCTGGCCATCGCCGGGGCCGGGGACGCCGCCCTCGCGGCGGACTTCGTGACCCGCCTGAGCGAGCCCGGGATGCGGGCCTACCTGGAGCGGCTGCGGCGGGCCCGGGCGGCCGGGGAGATCGACCGGGACGTGGACCTGCGGATCGCCACGGAGATGATTCTCTCCCCCTTCGCCCAGCGCTGGCTCACCCGGAACGGGGAGCTGAGCCACGAGTTCACCGACCGCCTCGTCGAGCACGCCCTGCGCGGGCTGCGGCCGCGCTGAGCCGCCGGGAGCGCCGGCGGGCGGGGGGGGGGGGGGGGG
>NZ_BAAAMJ010000004.1:83172-100170 GCF_039529215.1 Streptomyces sodiiphilus
GGCCGGGCGCGACCGGTGCGCCCCCCGTGCCCCATGCGCCCCGCGGTGCGCCGGAGTGCTGCCGCGCGCGGCGCCGGCCGGTTTCCCGCGGACGCCGCCGGCAGGGCAGGATGAGGGCCCGGAGTGGGGCGGCCCCTCCCGCCCCCGGGTACTCTCGAAGGTCCACGGCTCCCGGAACGGAAGTGAGGCGGTAGTCGGCCCATGGAACGCGAGCGCAGGATGCCCCGCTGGTTGCGCCGCAGCGGCCGGGGAGCCGCCGCGGCCGACGCCGCCGCCAGGGAGCGGGAGGACCTGCTGCTCGCCGCCGCGGAGGCCGGCTTCCCCGTCGCCCCCGCCGCCCGCCCGGAGGCATACGGCTGCTCGTGCGAACGGATCGGCTGTCCCACACCGGGCCGCCACCCGGTGTCGTTCGCCTGGCAGACCCAGGCCACCACCGACCGGGACACCGTGCTGCGCTGGCTGGCCTCCGACCCGGAGGCCAACGCGGTCACCGCCACCGGACAGGCCCACGACGTGCTGGACGTTCCCGCCGAGGCCGGTCACGCGGCCCTGGAGCGCCTGGCGGCGGCACAGGTCGAGGTGGGGCCGGTGGCCTTCGCCGACCCGGACCGCATGCTGTTCTTCACCGCCACCCGCGGCACCCCGGAGGACGAGGACGAGTGGTGGCCGTGCGTGCTGGACTGCCGCCCGGAGACCATGGACGAGCATCCCGGGCTCCGCTGGCACTGCCGCGGCAGCTACGTCCTGCTGCCGCCGGCGCGCGTACCGGAGGGCGGGGTGCGCTGGCTGCCCGGGCACGGGCCCCGGCAGCCCCTCCCCGACCCGCTGAGCCTGCTGGAGACCCTGACCGACGCCTGCGCCGAGGTCGTCACCGAGGAGGACGAGGAGCCGCAGGTCCACGAGCCCAGTTCCTGGTCCGGCCGCTGAGCGGTCCTACTCCCCCTTGGCCGAGACGATGCCGGTGATGCGGCCCAGTATCTCCACGTCACCGGTGCCCGGGGGCACGTGGGCGGCCTGCATGGCATCCCGCACCAGGGTGACCGAGCGGGTCGCGGTGCCCTCCATCAGCACCTCCACCAAGGGGTCCACCACCGGGGTCTCGCCCTCCGCCATGGTCTGCTTCTCGTGATGGTGGGAACTGAACAGCACCAGCATCCCGCCGTCGGCGGTCATCAGGGCGACCGGGGCGTAGGCGGGACGCTCCGCCGGCAGGTCCTGGTACTGCATGACGAACGCCGGTTCGTCGGAGGCCTCCTCGCGGGCCCGCAGAATGCCCGAGGTGTGGACGCCCTCGGCGAACGGCCCGTCCCCCGACGCCAGATGGCCGGTGTAGGCACCCGGCAGGTCCCGCGGGGCCAGTTCCGGGCCGTCCTGCCCCTCGCCGGCGGGCCCGTCCGCCGCACCGCCGGCCCGGCTGCCGTCCGGCCCCACGGCCACCGCGTGCCCTTCCTCGTCCTCCGCCAGCGGCGGCAGGTCCCCCGGCGGCAGCACCGCCAGGTAGGAGGCGAGCCAGTCCTCCTGCGGCCCGGAGCGGGTGAACACCAGCAGCCAGCGGTTCTCCTCGTGCCGGCTGCTGAGCGTGTCGGCGACGAAGAACTTCGGCCAGCCGGCCTGCTGCGGAATCCGGAAGCGGGTGTCGGTGAACTCCAGTGGCTCGTAGGACTCGTTGCCGCCGGGGTTCACCTCGCCCCGGGCGGTGAGCCCGGCCCGGTTGATGGCCCCCAGCGGTCCCGTCTCGATCTGCGCGTTGAGCTCCGCGTCGTAGGCCGCGTTCGCCTCGTTGGTGCTGCGCGTGAAGTCCGCCAGCACCTCCTCCGCCTCCTCGGGGGAGACCGCCGGGAGCACCGCGCGTTCCCCGTGCACCGTGATGCAGCCCGACAGGGACACCGTCATCGCCAGGGCCAGCCCCGCCGCTGCCGTCGTCACCCGTGCTCGCACCCGCATCCTGGGCCCTCCCCGTGGATCGTGCCCGGCAGCATCCGCCGGCCGGCGTGCTCGTCAGTCGTGTCACCGGCGGGGAGGGGCCCGCCGGCCGCCCGGGCCCGAGTCCGGCCCCCGCATCGTATCCGCCCCGCGCGGGCGCTTCGCGTGGGATGATGCCGCGCATGCCATCAGCCGAGCCGATGTCCCCTCCGCCGGGCTTCCGGACCGCGCTGCGCGAGCTGCGCGGGGCTCAGAAGACCGCCAAGGGCGTGTCACTGTACTCCCGTTACGTCAACCGGCCGGTGGGCCGGGTGCTGGCCGCGGCGGCCTTCCGGGCCGGCCTGACGCCCAACCAGGTCACCGGTGTCAGCGCGCTGTTCAGCGGTGCGGGCATCGCGGCGGTGGCCCTGGTGCCGCCCTCCTGGCCGCTGGCCGCCGGGGTCTGGCTGGCCCTGGCGGCCGGGTTCGCCCTGGATTCGGCGGACGGTCAGCTGGCCCGGCTCCAGCGCCGGACGGGCCCGGCGGGGGAATGGCTGGATCATGTGGTGGACTGCGCCAAGATCACCGCACTGCACGCCGCGGTGCTCATCTCCTTCCACCGGTTCTTCGACCTTCCGGGCCCGGGCTGGCTGCTGGTGCCGCTGGTGTTCCAGCTGGCCGCGGTGGTGGTGTTCTGCGGCGGACTGCTGACCGAGAAGCTGAAGCCCGCACCGGCACCCGGCACCCCGGCGCCCGCGCCGTCACGGGTCCGCGCCGTCGCGCTGCTCCCGGCGGACTACGGCGTGATGTGCGCGCTGTTCCTCCTCCTGGGCAGCGAGCCGCTGTTCCGCACCGGGTACGCGCTGCTGTGCGGGGTGTACGTGCTGCTGTGCGCCGCGTTCCTGGTGAAGTGGTACCGGGAGCTGACGGCGCTCACCCCTCCGCGCCCCGGCTGAGCGTGGCGGCCGCGCCGCCCGCCAGGGCGTCCAGCGCGCCGCGCAGCTGGGTGCTGGACGTGTGCACGGTGTAAGGGAAGTAGACGACCTCGACGCCGACCGGGCGGAAGTCGCTCTCCAGCTTCTCGCCCTTGGGCGTCCCCCGCCAGTCGTCGCCCTTGAAAATCACGTCGAACCTGACCTGCTGCCAGGTCTCCAGCTTGTCCGGCACCGTCTCGACGAACGCGGCGTCCACGTAGCGGATGCTGCGCACGATCTCCAGCCGCTCCACCAGCGGGATGACCGGTCTGTTGCCCTTGGCGAGTGCGGCCATCTCGTCGGAGACGACGCCCGCCACCAGATAGTCGCAGCGGCTGCGGGCGTGCCGCAGAATGTTGAGGTGGCCGATGTGGAACAGGTCGTAGACCCCCGGCGCGTAGCCCACGGTGTGCGGCATGTCGGAAAGACCCCCCGGTCCCGGTAGCGCTCTGCGGCACAGCCCCCGCGCTGCTGCTGACGTCCCGACGATAGCGCCAAGAACGCCCCATCGCCCCGGGAACACTGACACAGCGTGCAGTTCAGCCGATAGGCTGCGGGGAACCGGGGGGCCAGGGGAGGCGCCCGGGGAGGGGAGTCGCGGTGCGGGACACGGGTGCGATACGTGGCGGGGAGCGGCCGGAGCGGCTGCTCCTGGTCTCCACCAACTACGCGCCGGAGCAGACCGGTATCGGCCCCTACGCCACCGATATAGCCGAGCACCTGGTGGCCGGACGGCGCGCCGAGGTTCATGTGCTGGCCGGTATGCCGCACTACCCCGCCTGGCGCCTGGACCCGGCCTACCGCGGCGTCCGGCGGACCGTCGACGAGCGGGCCGGGGTCCTCATCCACCGCCGGGCCCACTCCGTGCCCGTGCGGCAGACCGCCGCCCGCCGCGCCCTGTACGAGGCCTCGATCCTGGCACACGGGCTGATGGCGCCCCCGCGGATGGGGCCGCCGGACGCCGTGCTGGCGCAGGTGCCCAGCCTGGCCGGAGGCCTGCTGGCGGCCCGGCTGGCCCGACGCCACCGGGCCCCGTTCCTGCCCGTCGTACAGGACCTGATGGGGGCCGCCGCCGCGCAGAGCGGCATCAGCGGCGGAGGCCGGGCGGCAGGGGCAGCGGCAGCTGTGGAGCGGCGCATGCTGCGCGAGGCCACGCTGGTGGGCATCATCCACGAGACGTTCCGCGACCGGGTGCGGGCCCTGGGGGTGCCCGAGGACCGCATCCGGCTGGTGCCGAACTGGACACACATCGCCGAGCCCGGGGGCACGCCCGCCGCGACCCGGGCGCGGCTGGGCTGGAAGCCCGGGGAAACCGTACTGCTGCACTCCGGCAACATGGGCCTGAAGCAAGGGCTCGAGGTACTGGTCGAGACCGCCCGCAGGGCTCCCCACCTGCGCGTGGTGCTGATGGGCGAGGGCAGCCGGCGCGGGCGGCTGGAGGAACTCGGCGCCGGCCTTCCGAACCTGGACTTCCTGCCGCCGGCCGCCGCGGAGGACTTCCCCGCCGTCCTGGCCGCCGCCGACGCCCTGCTGGTCACCCAGCGGGCCGGCGTGCTGGACATGAGCGTGCCCTCCAAACTCACCTCCTACTTCGCCGCCGGCCGGCCGGTGATCGCCTCGGTCGCCGACGGCAGCGGCACCGCCGAGGAGATCCGCCGCGCGGACGCCGGCTGGGTGGTCGCCCCGGAGAACCCGGACGCGGTGATCGCCGCGGCCCGCGAGCTGGCCGCCGACCCGGAGGCGGCCGGAGCCGTCGGAGCCCGTGGAGCGGACTACGCACGCACCCGGCTGGGCCGCGACACCGGGCTGGGCCGCGTCTGCGCCCTCCTGGACGAGGCCCTCGAACGGCACCGCGCCCCGAAGGAGAACGCCCGGTGAAGGACGGCGGCACCCTGCGCGAGGAATCCCGCGGCACCGGCCACCCCTACGACGAACCGGACCTGCTGCGCGACCAGTTCCGTCAGCTGCTGCGCTACCGGCTGCTGATCGTCATCGGCGTTCTGGTCGGGCTGGCCGGCGGCGGCTATCTCGGGCTGGCCACCGACAACACCTACATCGCCACCAGCGAGGTGACCCTCCGGGCGCCCACCACCGACCCGTTCGAGGGCGGCAGCCTGGACCGGGTGGCCATGGGCTCCGAACGCCGGACCGCCGTCAGCGACAGCGTCGCCCGGCAGGCCGCCCAGCTCCTCGGCGAACCCGACCGGGTGGCCGCGCTGAAGAAGGGTCTGCAGGTCACGAACCCGCCCAACACCGAGGTGCTGCGCTTCGCGTACACCGCTCAGGAGCCCGGCGCTGCAGCCGAGCGGGCCAACGCCTTCACCCGGGCCTACCTGGAACGGCGTCAGGCCGAGGCCGACGCCACCGTGGCCCGCATGGTCGAGTCCCTGGAGGAGCAGCGCGAGCCGCTGCTGGAGCGCCGGGAGGAACTGGACATCCAGCTGCGGGGGCTGGCCGCCGGTTCCTCCGCCTACGACAGCGCCGTCGCCCAGCAGGCCGCCGTCAACGGCCAGATCTCCGACATCAACCGGCAGATCAGCGGCCTGGAGGCGCTGGACACCACCGGCGGCCGGGTCATCACCGAGGCCACCGCGCCCGCCGGCCCGTCCGGGCCGGGCCTCGCCCTGCTGCTGGGCCTGGGCTACGCGGTGGGCATCGCCCTGGGCCTGCTCGCCGCCTGGGTGCGCCTGGTCTTCGACCCGACCGTGCGCTCCCCCGGTGATGTCACCCGGGCACTGCGGGCCCCGGTGCTCGGCGTGCTGCCGCGGACCGGGCGCGGCCATCGCGACGCGCTGCTCGCCGAGGGGCGGCTGGCGGAGGAGTACCGGTCGGTCGCGTTCCGCCTCGCCTACGACGAGACGTTCGCCCAGCGCCGGCGGCTGCTGGTGGTGGCACCGCGCGGCAGCATCGAGACGCCACTGGCCGCGGCCGTCAACCTGTCGGCCGCCTTCGCCGAGATGGGGCGGGACACCCTCCTCGTCGAGGCGGATCTGCGGACCCCGACGCTGACCGACCAGCTGCGGCACGCCGACGGCGTGCGGCCCGGCTGGGCCGGCTCCCCCGGGCACGGCGAGGGCGGCTGGCCCACCGGACTGCGGGTGCCGATCGACGCGGGCGAGTCGGGATTCTTCGACCTGGTGCCCGGCCGCCGGGTGCGCAACGTCCCCCGGGCCCTCACCTCCGCCCAGGCCACCCGGCTCATCGGGCACGCCGACGCCAAGGGCGCGGTGGTGGTGGTGCTCGCCCCGGCGGTGCTCTCCTACGCCGACGCGATCGCGCTGACCGACCGCGTGGACGGTGTACTGGTGGTGTGCGATCCGCGCGAGGTGCGGCGCGACGACCTCGCCCGGGTGCGCGAACTGGTGGTCGGTGCCGGCGGTGTGCTGCTCGGCGCGGTGCTGCATTCGTGGGGCACCGGCAGCGACCGCGACGACCGCGGGGCGCCGCACGAGGACGAGGTCCCCGGCGCCGCCGGGGACCGGGAGGCCGCGGACGCCCCCGGGCAGGGCGGCCGGTACGGGGCGGACCTGCCGTTCGAGCCCCGGCTGCGCAGGAGCACGGACCGCGCGCACCGGGACCCGCGGGCTGCCAGGAGCTCCCCCCGGGAACAGCGGCGGGACACCGGTTCGGAGACGCTGGGCCTGCGGATCGTCGATCCGGCCGAGCTCGAAGACCGCTCCCCCGACCGGTGAGGGCGCCGGGCGGTGCCCGGGCGGCGATGGCCGCCTCGGTCGCCGACCAGGGGGTCGCGGCGCTCACGAACATCGCGGTGGTGGTGTTCGTCGCCCGTCAGTCCACGGCCTCGGACTTCGCCGGGTTCGCGGTGGTGTACGCGGTCTTCACGGTTCTGCTGGGTGCCTTCACCGCGTTCGTCGGACAGGCCCTGGTGCTGCGCCGGGGGCCGGCGGAGACGGTGCACGCCCACTGCCGGGCCGCGGCGTTGTTCACCCTGCTGGGATCGGCCGCGACGGGCGTGGTGCTCGCCGGGGTGGGACTCGCGCTGCCGGCCGGGGGCATCGCCGCCGGGCTGGGAGCGCTGGCGCTGGTGCTTCCGGTGGTGCTCACCCAGGACGCGCTGCGGTACGCCTTCTCGGTGCTGGGTCTGCCGCAGCGGGCGCTGGCCGCCGACGTCCTGCGGCTGGCCGCCGTGGTCCCCGCACTGGCCGCGCAGCCCTACGGCACCGGTCCGGGCCGCATGGTGACGGTGTGGGGACTGTCGGCGGTTCCCGCGCTGCTGCTGGGCACGGCGCTGCTGCTGCGGGCCACCCGCGGCGCTCCGGAGGGCGGGCCGCCGCCGGTCCGCGGGCGGGCGCGGGACCTGCTGCGCCGCGGGCACCTGGGCCGGCGGTTCGTCGTGGAGTTCGGGGTGGGCAACGCCTCCACCCAGCTGGCGATCGTGGCGCTCGGCCTGCTGGCGAGCCCGCTGGTGGTGGGTGCCCTGCGCGGCGCGGGAACGCTGTTCGGGCCGATGAACGTGCTGTTCAACGCGGTCACCGGCTTCGGCCCGCCGCTGCTGGGCCGGCTCACGGCGCCGGTCCGGCAGGCCAGGGCCGGGGNTCACCGGCGGGCTGCTCGCGGCGGCGGCGGGCCTGTGGGCGCTGACGCTGATGCTGCTGCCGGACGCGGCGGGACGCGCGCTGCTGGGCGACACCTGGCAGTCCGCGGCGGCGCTGCTGCCGGCCACCGGCAGCCAGTACGCCGCGATGGCGCTGGGGGTCTGCGCGCTGGTCACGCTGCGGGTGCTGCGGCCGCGCACGACACTGCGGATCCAGGTGGTCTTCTCGCTGCTCTCGGTGTGCTTCCTGCTGGGCGGCTATGCCCTGGGCGGAGTGCTGGGAGCGGCATGGGGGCTGTGCGCCGGCTCGGCCTGCAAGGCGGCGGCCGGCTGGCTGCGGGCCCGTGCGGTGCTCCGCGAGCACGCGAGCGGCACGGAGGAGGGAAGCGACCAGCCGGAGCGCAGCGGCGGGCAGGGGCGAGGCGGCGGTGACCGGTGACCGGCCCGGCGGCTCAGTCCTCCGTCCCGGCCGGCGGCCAGCCGTCGCCCCAGGTGGTGTCCCGGGCCCGGCGGTAGCGCTCCTTGTCCCGCTTGGTCACGGTCTCCCGCCGCAGCTCCCCGCCGGGCGTGCACAGCTCCAGCAGGACCTGACCCTTGCGCAGCTGCGGGCGGCGCACCACGCGGGAGGCGCCCGTGCCGTCCGGCTCGTCCGCCGCGTCCGGGAGGTCCCGGCGGACGGCGGCGACCCAGGAGAACTTCTCGTCCTCGTGGCCCAGCGAGCCGCCCTTGACCCTGCGGTGCAGCGCCGAGCGGCTGACCCGGGCGGCGAAGTGACACCAGTCCGATCCGACGGCGACGGGACACTGCCCGCTGTGCGGGCAGGGGGCGAGCACCCGCAGCCCGGCGGCGGTCAGCCGGTCCCGGGCGGCGCGGATCCGCAGATAGCCGGCCGGGGTGCCCGGCTCGATCAGCACCACGGCGCGTCCGGCTGCCGCGACGGCGTCCACCAGAGTGTCCTGGGCACCCCGGGGAAGCTCGCCCAGCAGGTAGGAGACGGTCACCAGGCCGGTGTGCGGGAACTGGGGGCGCTCGCCGAGCCGTTCGCGCTGCCAGCGGGCGCCGCGCAGCGCGGGGAGCGGGGACGGGGCGGCCAGCTCCCGGCCGAGTTCCAGCGCGGGCGCGGAGCGGTCCAGCACCGTGGTCTCCCGCTCCCCCGGCCAGACGGCGGCAGCCGCCCACAGGGCCGCGCCGGTGCCGCCGCCGATGTCCAGATGACTGCCCGGAGTCCACCCCGGGAGCCGGTCCGCGAGCTGCCCGAGGGCCGCCGCGACGGCCTCGAAGGTCGCGGGCATCCGGTAGGCGGCGTAGGCCACAGCGTCGGCGCGGTCCCGCAGTTCGGGCGCGCCGGCCGGGGACTGCCCCCGGTAGCCGGCGATCAGCCGCTCCACGGCGGCGGCGGCCCGGCTGGGCGGCAGGCCGTCCAGCAGCCGGTCCAGGCCGGCGCGCAGGTGCTGGGGGACGGTGGTCACGGTCGCGGTCACGAATCAAGCGTAGAGCCACCGCGGCGCAGGAAACGCCGGAAGGTCACCGGCGGCTCAGCGTGCCCGGGCGCGGGGCCGGCGGCACATCGTCACGAAGAACAGCGAGGCCAGCACCATCACGGTCAGCTGCACCACGGCCATCGGCACGGCCGTGTGCTCGCCGGCGATGCCCACCAGCGGGACACCCAGCGCGCCGATGAAGAACTGGGAGGCGCCCAGCAGCGCGGAGGCCGCGCCGGCCGCGTCCGGAGCGCGCATCATCCCCTGGGAACTGGCGTTGGGCAGCACCAGCGCCATCGCGGACATCAGCACGAACAGCCCGCCCGCGACGGGGATCAGGCCCACCTCGCCGAACACGCCGGTGGTCATCAGCAGCAGCGCGACGGCCGCACCGGTGATGATCACCAGCCCGACACCGATCACCACGTTGAGCGAGACCCGGCCGACCAGGATCTTGCCGTTGATCTGGCTGACCGCCACCAGACCGAGGGCGTTCACCATGAAGACCAGGCTGAAGGCCTGGGGCGAGGCGCCGTAGATCTCCTGGACGACGAAGGGGGACGCGGCGACGTAGGCGAACAGTGCGGCGAAGGTGAAGCTGCCGGTCAGCAGGTAGCCGGTGAAGACCCGGTCCCGGAACAGTCCGCGCATGGTGCGCAGCGCCTGGGGGACCCCGCCGCCGTTGCGCCTGCCGGGCGGCAGGGTCTCCGGCAGCCAGCGGGCGACCACCGCGATGAGCAGGACGCCGACCCCGGCCAGGACGAGGAAGATGCCGCGCCAGTCCATGACGCGCATCAGCTGGCCGCCGAGGACCGGCGCCAGGACGGGCGCGGCACCGACGATGAGCAGCAGGGTGGAGAAGAACCTCGCCATGGCCAGCCCGTCGAACATGTCGCGGACCACGGCACGGGCGATGACGATGCCCGCGGCCCCGGCCAGCCCCTGGACCAGCCGGAAGACGGTCAGGGTCTCGACGGTGGGCGCGAAGGCACAGGCGACGGAGGCCAGGACGTACAGCACGGTACCGATGATCAGCGGGCGGCGGCGGCCGAACTGATCGCTCATCGGGCCGACCACCAGCTGTCCGAGGCCGAGTCCGGCCAGACAGGAGGTGAGCGTGAGCTGGACGCCGGCGGCGTTCGTCCGCAGGTCGTCGCCGACCTCCGGCAGGGCCGGGAGGTACAGGTCCATCGACAGCGCCGGGAGGGCGGAGAGGCTGCCCAGGATCAGGGTAATCAGCAGGCCGACCCGCTGCCGCCGGCCGAGCTGTGCGGGCACCGGAGCACCCCCCGCAGCCCGCCTGCGGCCTTCGCGGGGGGCGGTGTCCGGGAGGGACTCCGGTATGAGCCCGGCCCGCGAGATGCGGTCGGTGGACCGGTCGCTGTCGTGGGCGGCCGGGCAGGACTGGCCGGGCTGTGTCATGCACCTCTCCGGTGATCGATCGGAACGATCCGATCATCCCATGACTTGCTTCGTGGATCGCGGGGTTTTCCCCGCGTGATCGGTCACACCGGCCCCCGGCGGCCACACCGGACGAACAGCGCGGAACGGACCCCGCCAGCTCCCCCGCTTCGCCTCGCGGCCGGGTCAGCCTCCCGGAACGACCAGCCGCTGGCCGGGATAGATGGTGTAGGGCTCCGGAATGTTGTTGGCCTCAGCGATCGACTGCCAGGGGACGCCGTACTGACGGCCGATGGAGTAGAGGGTCTCGCCCTCCCGGACGACGTGCACGGTTCCTCCCGGCCGCGGCGCCCCGTCGCGCACCCAGGCGTACAGCGGATCGCCCGGGCAGGCGGTGGCGATGCCGTCGCGATGCCCCCGGATCTCCCCGCCGGCCCCATTGGCCCGCAGGTGGTCGATGCCGTCGCGCAGCGCGGTGAGCATCGGGTCCGGGGGGCGGGTGAGGCCGCTCGCGCCCAGCAGGGCGCAGATGGCGTAGTGATCGGTGTTCAGCGTGGCATTGCCGTTGGCCCCGGAGCGCTTGCGGACCCCCCGCCCCTCGAACACGTAACCATGCTCGCAGGCAAGCAGGTTGTAGGCGATGTCGTTCCAGTTCTCGGAGGGGTGGTTGAGGTGGGACTCGCGGATCTGCCGGACGTACGGGCCGCACTGGCTGTGCGCCCGGCTGCTGTAGGCGGTCCCCAGGTAGTGCACCTTGGTGCCGCGCGCGGAATCCAGTTGCGCGGAAGGCGACGTGGCCGGGGCTCCCCATTCGGTACGGCGGACGAACTGCATGAGCGTTCCCTTCGACTGGAGGAAGCTCTCCCGGGCCGCCCCCGGCCCGGGGTCACGCGGAAGCCGGCCGATCGAGCGGGAACGTCCGGCCCGATCCATCTCTACCCACCGTGACAACCCCTTCACCCTCCGCAGGAACCCCCGTGGACGCACAGGGCCCGGCTTCACCGGGCCCACGACCGGACGCAGGCGTCCCGCCGGGGGCGCCTCTCAGGACTGCCGCTCCCCCGGGGCCCGCGCGTCCGCGGCGGACTGCCGCAGCTCCTCGTTGAGCCGCAGCGCCTCCTCCAACTGGTCCTCCAGCACGATGATCCGGCAGGCCGCCTCTATGGGCGTGCCCTGATCCACGAGTTCGCGGGCGCGCGAGGCCAGGCGCAGCTGATAGCGGGAGTACCTGCGGTGCCCGCCCTCGGAGCGCAGCGGGGTGACCAAACGGGCGTCGTCGAGGGACCGCAGGAAGGCCGGAGTGGCGCCGATCATCTCGGCCGCTCGGCCCATGGTGTAGGCGGGGTAGTCGTCGTCATCGAGCCGGTCGGCGGGGTTGGTACGGGTTTTCGGGGCCACTGCACCTCTCAGGGGACGCGTCGAGGGGCCCCGGTGTCCTGTGACACCGGGGCCCCGAGGGGGTTAACACCATCTACCGGCGAAGAACGCCGGACTTCAGCTTCCGCACGTCCGCCGACGGGGGCGGGGGTGCGGGGATCGTGGATGCCTGACCGGGGACCACCTTCCAATCCTTGGCCTGCTGCTCCCACCCGGGCCGGCACTGCGCCCGGGCGATCCTTGGATGGTGTCCGCTCCTCTCTCTCACTGACATTTCGGGTACTGCGGTTACTTCGGTACTGCTCTCGCGGTCACGTCCGGCGGCCCCTCGGACCACCCCGCCCGGCAACCGACTCCAGGACCTTCACGCTTTCCCCGGCCCCGGGGTCCCGCTGCCGTGCGATCGACCGCACGCGCCAGTTCGTGTCTGCCGCGTTCTCCTCGACTTCTGCCTGTCTCGGCTTCTTCGGCTACACCAGAAACAGTAGTCCGGAGATCCACGGATGTCTACCGTGGCGAAGACAGATTTTCGTGTCCCGTCACCACAGCCCCGGCTTACGGCGAGATGCGGCCGGCGCCGGCACCCGAGCGGACGAGGTCGCGCACGCCGGAGGCCGGGGTCAGCGAGTAGGAGTAGGGGATCGAGGCGACGCTGCCGCCGGTCTCCGGGGTGCCGGAGTTCACGAAGTGGTTGTTGCGCGCCACCAGCGCGCCCGGTCCGGACGACGCGTAGCCCACGTGGGTGGGGTTGCGCACGCCCTCGAAGTAGTTGCCCTCGACCAGCACGCCCGCCCCCATGGTCGAGGCGACGCCGTACTCCCGGTTGTTGAGGAAGTAGTTGTTGTAGACGTGCACCGGGTTGCCGAAGCGGACCCGGGGGTGGCGGGTGTGGGTCCCGTCGAACCAGTTGTGGTGGTAGGTCACCCGGAGGTGGCCACGGTCGGCGGTGTGGCTGTCGCTGTGCCCCAGCAGGGCCGTCTTGTCGTGGTTGTAGAAGTGGTTCCACGACACGGTGACGAAGTCCGACTCGCGCTTGATGTCGACCGCGCCGTCGTAGCCGTTGGTGAAGCTGTTGTGGTCGATCCAGACGTTCCGGGCGCCGTTCTGCAGGTTGATCGCGTCGTCGTCCCAGTTGCGGAACGTGATGTTGCGGATGATGACATTGCGGGCGTTGTTGATGTCGAAGCCGCCGCCGGCGATCGTGGCGTTGCTGCCCACACCGACGATCGTCTTGTTGCTCTGCACCCGGTTCATCCCGGACCAGTTGATCGTGCCACTGACCCGGATGGTCAGGACCGAGGAGCTGCTGATCGCGTCACGCAGCTGCGCGGCACTGGTGACGGTGACCGTCTGCCCCCCGGCCCCTCCGGTGGTCCCGCCGTTCGTGGAGGCCCAGCCGCCGGGGGTGTTCAGCGGCTGCACATCGGAGACCGGGGCGGCACCCCGGCTCGCGGAGAACCCACCGAGCGCGGAAGCGGCATCGAAGGCGACCTCCCGCCAGTCCGCCTTGCCGGCGAAGGCGAGAGCGGTGCGGTCGGCGGCGCGCGGCGCGCCCTCGGCCTCGGCGGCGCCGTCGGCGCGGGCGGAGCCCGGGGCCGCCGCCCAGAGCCCGAGGAGCAGGGCTAACGCCCCGAGAAGTGCCACCGCGGCACGTGGCACCCCGGCAATGTTCTTGATCATGGAGTCGTCCTCTCCGGAGAATGTCAGATCGGATCAAGGACGGAGCACGCCCCGTCCCACTCCCCCGTCGGCGCCGGCAAGAAAGCGCTTGCGCTCCACTGTGAGGACATGCCCATGACACGTCAAGGGCCCGGGAACCGGCTCTGCGCAACCGGCACCGGTCTCCACCCCGGACGGCGCGGCAGCCACGCCCCTCACCACCCGCCGCCCCCATCAGCCGAAATGCCCCACGCCCACCACCATCCGGCGAGGAACCCTCCATGCGGAACCACCGGCACGACCCCGAAGCGCCCCCATCTCCGCACCAGTACCTCGCCTCCAGGGCCCCGGCAAGCGACTTCGCCGTCAAGCGCTTACCACACTCCGCGCCCCTCCGAGCCTCCCTCGGCGGACAGCGACGCGGGGCCTTGACAGGTCCTCGCCCCCCGACGATATTCCCCGCTACGGGAGCGCTCCCATGCAGGGCCGGCACCCGCCTGCGGCCGCCGTACGGACGACGACGGCGTGCCGGCACGTCACGCCGGCCCCGTTCACACCGGAAGCCGACTCAAGGGAGTTCACTGTGCAGTGGAGATCCGCAGGGGCACGGGCCGCGGCCGTTCTGCTCGCCGTCGCCGCGGCAGGAGCGGGCGCCGCACCGGCGGCCGGAGCCGCTCAGCCGGCCACCGAACGGCTGAGCCCGCATCAGTACACCGCCGAGCACCGGGACGGCTGCCTGGCCGGCCGTACCGAGGGGGGCATGGTCTGGGCGACGGCGGACCGGGTGCACGTCACCGGCGTCCTGGAGGAACAGCGACGGACCCAGGACTGCACGCAGCGGACCTTCGCCGAGTTCGTCGCGTACGCGCACAACGGCCGACTGCCCGTGGACCGGCATCACGAATACCTCGACCCGGCCACGGGTGACCCCCACCGGTACCGGTTCACGCTGGAGAACAACGGCCCGAACGCGGGAGACGTCATCGACCGGGTGGAGGTGCGGGTCTGCGTCACCACCGGCCCGATGCTGCCCGCCTACACCTGCGGTGCGACGGTGACCGTACCGCGCAACAGCATCGGCCCGCGGCCCGCCGGATCCGCCGTCTGACCTCGCCCGGCCGGGCCCTTCCTTCCCGCCGCCCGGAGGGCCCGGCCGGTCACCCGCTCAGGTTCCGCAGATAGCTCTGCCCGGGCCGGCCGTCCAGCGTGACCTCCCCGGCCGGGACGAAGCCCGTACGGGTCAGCACGGCGCGCGAGCCGTGGTTGTCCCGCGCCGCCGCGGCCCGCAGCGTGCTCAGCCCGTACTCCCCCGCGGCCAGGGCGCACACCTGACGGACCCCGGCGGTGGCCAGCCCTCGCCCCGCGGCCCGCTCGGCGACCCGGAACCCCAGTTCCGCCGAGCCGTCGGCCACATCGACCAGGTTGAACCGGCCCAGCACCGCTCCGCCCTCGTCCACCAGAAGGTGGAAGTGGCACAGCCCGGCCCGCTGTTCGGCGAGCAGCATCCGGTGGCGGTCGTCGAAGCCGGCGAAGTAGTCGTCACCGCGATCGGGAACCGACGCGGCGAAGTACGCGCGGTTCTCCTGCTCGAAGGCGAGCAGGGCGGGCGCGTGCGCGGAGGCGAGGCGCTGGAGAACGGGCACGCCAGGACATTACGCGCCTCGATACGGCCGACCCCACCCGATGATGGGACGCCGGCGTCCCGGACCACCGCATCCTGGAGGCGTGCTCGTCGATGTGCCGAGCCCGCGGCGACCGTGCGCGGGTGTGCCCGGGCGGACCGGGTACCGTCCGACCAGACCGACGAGGAAGGGACGACCGTGGCTGAGTACCTGACCGTTTCGACCACGACCGACACCGCGGAGAAGGCCCAGGCTCTCGCTGCCGGCGCGGTGGAGGCCAAGGTGGCCGCCTGCGCGCAGACCGACGGTCCGGTCACCAGCGTGTACCGGTGGGAGGGAGCGGTGCAAACCGACCAGGAATGGCGCGTGCTGTACAAGACGACCGCCGGGCGATACCCGGAACTGGAGGCGTACATCCGGCGGTCCCACGACTACGAGACCCCGGAGATCATCGCCACCCCCGTCACCCACGGCAGCGACGCCTACCTCTCCTGGGTGCGCGAGCAGACGGCCAGGGACTGATCAGGCGGCGAGTGCGGCGCGAATGGACTCCGCGAGTTCCCGCGCCGCACCGTGCTGTGGCGGCAGCAGTCGCCCGAGCGAGGCCAGCCGCTCCCGGCCGACCGTCGTCGGCGTATCCGTCGCGGCCCTCACGAACCGCTTGCCCACCTCCACGCCCTGGTCCGCGTCGCCGGACATCACGTACCCCGTGGCTACATCCGCGAGGACCGCGATCCTGACCTTCGAGTCGTCCCGGCCGAGGTGGGTGAGCGCGTTCTCAGCGGTCTGTTCCAGGTCCCGGTGACGCAGCCGGGGCATACGTCGAGACCATCAGGGAGTTCAGCATGATCTGGCGCGGAACCCCGGGCGTTCACGCCCGGGAGGAAGCGCTTCTCAAGATAGGGGTGACCTGCACGGGCGCACGGGTCTGCACTGTTGCCCTCAGTCGGGTCGCTTCTGGTTCTCGATGTACTCCTTGATGATCTCCAGCGGTGCGCCGCCGCAGGATGCGGCGAAGTAGGACGGGGACCAGAAGTGGTCGCCCCACAGGTACTTGCGGATGTGGCCGGGGAACTCCTGGCGGAATCTGCGGGCGGACACCCCCTTGAGGGAGCCGACCAACCGCGAGATGGCGACCTTGGGCGGGTAGTGCACGAGCAGGTGGACGTGATCACGCTCGCCGTTGAACTCCACCAGCTCGGATTCGAAGTCGGCGCACACGGCCCGCATGATCTCTTCGCAGCGCGTAAGAATCTTGTCGGTGAACAGTCCGCGCCGGTACTTGGGCGTGAAGACCAAGTGGGCATGGAGGGCGTAGACGACCGTACGACCCCTGCGAATGTCGGGGTTCTGCTCCCAGCGTGGTGACATAGATCAACTGCAGTACGGTGATCGTCGTGAAGATCGTGACGCAGGTGAAGCTGATGCCGGAGGCCGAGCAGTCCGCCGCGCTGTCCGCGACCTTGCGCACGGTCAACGATCTGGCGTGCTGGGTCTCCGAAGTGGCGTTCGCCCACGGAGTGCCGCGTGAGTACGAGCTGCGCACGCACACGTACCCGCGCCTCAAGGCCGAAGGTCTCGGGGCACAGGCCGCCCAGCACACCATCAAGAAGGTGCGCGACGCCTACACCACCTTGAGGGCGAACATCCGGTCCGGGAACCTCGGCAAGCCGAAGTCGAAGCGCCGCCGCAAGGCGGAGTCGAAGCCGATCACGTTCCGTCCCGATGCCGCGCAGCCGTATGACGACCGGTGTTTGAGCTGGCAGTACGACCAGCGGACGGTCTCGATCTGGACCACCGAAGGCCGGTTGAAGGGCGTACGGTTCGTGTGCTCGGCGGACGCGCTCAAGGTGCTCCGGCAGTACCGCAAGGGCGAGTCCGACCTGATCGAGCGTGACGGCGTCTTCTATCTGATCGCCACGTGCGAGGTTCCCGAGGCCGAGACGTACGAGCCGGACGGCTTCATCGGCGTGGACCTCGGCATCGTCAACATCGCCACCGCATCCACCGGCTACCAGGCCGCCGGA
>NZ_BAAAMJ010000005.1:0-1642 GCF_039529215.1 Streptomyces sodiiphilus
ACCACTGTCGACCGGCCCGACCCCGCCCCCACACGCGGATAGAACCCGCTACCCTTCTTCACCTGAGAAGTGCCTCCGACAGTAGCAGGAACAAGGGCCTAGACAATCCTCATTCTTGCAGGTCAGAGGCACTTTTCGCTTACGCGACCACCCTTCGGACAACCCACTTCATGAAAGCCCGAGGGTAGACTCCAGCTGTAGATCGTGATCTTCATGTCTGGGATGTGGCTTGTCGTCGGTAATGGCTGGTGCGTGCTCGCTGCTGATGGCGGCGGCGCCAGTCGGACCAGCCGAGCCGGTGGGCTGCGTTGTGGAGGGGCTGGATGACGAGGGTGATGAACAGACGCTGGATCTCGTTGCAGGAGAGCGGGACCAGGTCGTTGGTTGCGGGTCGGCGGGCGTGTTCGTCGGCGCGGACCACGGCCAGGAAGGCGTGGGCGAGCATCGCGAGGGTCACCCAGCGGATCCAGGAGGGGTAGCGGCGGACTTGGTGCTCATCGAGGCCGGCCAGCCCTTTCTCACTCTGGAAGGTTTCCTCCACTCGCCATCGGGATCCGGCGACCTTCACCAAGGTGGTCAGCGACACCGGTTCGGGTGAGTGGCAGTGGTAGTAGGCGAGTTCACCGGTGGTGCGGTTGCGGCGGATCAGCAGCTGGCGGTGGCCCGGCGTCGGGTCGGCGAGGCCGACGACGGCCCAGTCGTAGAACCGCTGTCCCTTCGCGCCGGGGCCGGCCGAGAGCGTCTGCCAGGCCCGCTTGGGCACCTTCCGTGCCAGGGCATCGGCGCGGAAGGTGCCTGCGCGGGTGGTCATCTCACTGGAGCAGGCCACCGCGAGCACATAGCCCAGGCCGCGTTCTTCCAGGGCGGCCCGCAGTGTCGGGTTGCCGCCATAGACCTCGTCACCCGTGACCCAGCCCACCTGGTGTCCGGCGTCCAGGAACCGTTCGATCATCACGCGGGCGAGTTCCGGTTTCGTCGCGAAGACGGTGTCCTGGCCGAGTCCCGCGGCCCGGCAGCGGTCCGGGTCACCCGTCCAGGAGCGCGGGACGTACAGCTCTCTGTCCACCGCCGCGTGCCCCCGCTCACCCGCGTAGACGAGGTAGACAGCAACCTGGGAGTTCTCGATCCGCCCGGCTGTACCGGTGTACTGGCGCTGGACGCCGACGGTGTGCCTGCCCTTCTTCACGTCCCCGGTCTCGTCCACGACCAGCACCGCCGCCTCGTCGCGGAGGTGCTCAACAACGTAGTCGCGCACATCGTCACGGACCGCGTCCGCGTCCCAGGAAGCCCGGCACAGCAGGTGCTGCATGCCATGCGGGGTCGACTTCGTGTCGCACCGCGATCGTCCAGCAGTTCTTCCGCGGCAGGTCAGACAGCAGGCCCAGAACCAGTCGCCCGGCCCGCCGGCAGGCTTCGACCCGCGCAAACCGGCCCGCGATCCGGCCCATGGCCACCTCGAACGCCTCCCGCCAACGGACGGGATCTATGCTGTGACCCGCGGCCACCGCCTCATCGTTACTCCACACAAGTCACGTGATCAACGGTGGCCGCACCCGTCTCCGCACCCACCCCGACCAGCAAGATCACGATCTACAGCTGGAGCATACTCCAGTTGCAGTTCGCTATCGCTGCTGGTCAGGAG